>DASXUT010000185.1 GCA_036504675.1 Bacillota bacterium
TCAGTTCAAGGGAGCGGGCCGTGGAGACGTGGGTGATGTGGACGTGGCCGCCGGTCATCTCGGCCAACAGGAGGTCCCGGGCGACCATGGCCTCTTCCGCCGCCTCGGGCATCCCCCTCAGGCCCAGAAGGGTCGACACGCGGCCGAGGTTGATCACCCCGTCGCCGGCCAGCGGCCGATCCTCGCAATGGGACATCACCGGCAGCTTGAACATCTTGGCATACTCGATGGCGCAGCGCATGACTTCCCCGTTCTGGATCGGGTGCCCGTCGTCGGAGATGGCCACCGCGCCGGCGGCCGCCATGTCGCCGATCTCGGCCAGTTCCTCGCCCTTCTGGCCCTTGGTGGCCGCCCCCACCGGGAAGACATTGACCACCCCGGTGGCCGCCGCCCGTTCCTTGACGAAGCTGACCAGGCTGGCCGAGTCGATCACCGGCTTAGTGTTGGCCATGGCCACGACCGATGTATAGCCACCCCTGGCCGCCGCCCGCGTCCCGGAGGCGATGTCCTCTTTGTACTCGAAGCCCGGCTCACGGAGGTGGGCATGGATGTCGATGAGCCCCGGGACGACCAGCTTGCCGCGGGCGCCGACGACCTTCGCCCCCTCAGCCGCCTCCGAGCTGCCGAGGTCCTTGCCGACCGCGGCGATCTTCTTGTCCTTGACCAGCACGTCCTGGACCGCGTCGACCCGGTTGGCCGGATCGATCACCCGCCCGCCCTTAATCAGCAGCTTCATCGATCGCCCCTCCCAGCAGGAGATAGAGGATGGCCATCCGCACGGCCACGCCGTTGGTGACTTGCTCGGTGATGGTGGAGTGGTCGCCGTCGGCGACCTCCGTGGAAATCTCGACTCCCCGGTTCATCGGGCCCGGGTGCATCAGCAGGTGGTCCTTCTTGGCCAGGACCAGGCGGGCCTGGTTGATCCCGAAGATCCGGGCGTATTCACGGGTGCTCGGGAAAAGCCCCCGCTGCTGGCGCTCGAGCTGCAGGCGCAGGACGTTGACGACGTCAGCGCCCTCGATGGCTTCTTCAACCCGGGTGTAGGCCTTGACCCCCATCTCCTCGATGTACGGAGGGATCAGGGTCGACGGGCCAGCCACGACGACCTCAGCCCCCATCTTGGTCAGGCCCCAGATGTTCGATCGGGCCACCCGGCTGTGGAAGATGTCGCCGATGATGGCCACCTTGAGCCCTTTCAGCCGGCCCTTCCTCTGGCGGATGGTGAACATGTCCAGGAGGCCCTGGGTCGGGTGCTCGTGCATGCCGTCGCCGGCGTTGATCACCGAGCAGTCAAGGACCTTGGATAGGTAGTAGCAGGAGCCGGAGATGGGGTGGCGCATGATGACCATGTCCATCCCCATGACCTCGACCGTCTTGGCCGTGTCCCGGAGGGTCTCCCCCTTGACCACGCTGGAGGTGGTCGTGGCGATGTTGACCGTGTCCGCGCTCATGTACTTGCCGGCCAGTTCGAAGGAGGTCCTGGTCCGGGTGCTCGGCTCGTAGAAGAGGGTCAGGACGGTCTTGCCGCGCAGGGTCGGGACCTTCTTGATCGGCCGGCTGAGGATCTCCTTGAGCGACTCGGCCGTGTCCAGGATCAGCTGCATGTCGGTGGTGCTCATCTCTTGGAGCCCAAGGATGTCCTTGCTCGACAGCCTCACTGGGAACACCTCGTTTCTGGGCTATTCCGGCGCAAAATGAAACCTCCCCACCGTAGATTGTCCGGGGGGGAGGTCGGGCACACGAAGCAGCTCGCGCTCGCCCTTTCCAGCCTCACCGGACCGAAGTCAAGGGCCTTGCGGTTCTCTATTTCACCGGGGCGTCAACCCTCGGCCTTTTCCATGATCATCACGCGGTCCGCGCCACCGTCGACCTCGGTCAGGTGGCACTCGATGACCTCGCGTTTCGAGGTCGGAACGTTCTTGACCACGTAGTCGGCCCGGATGGGCAGCTCGCGGTGACCCCGGTCAGTCAACACGGCCACCTGGATCATCGCCGGCCGGCCCAAGTCCATCAGGGCGTCGAGGGCGGCCCGGATGGTCCGGCCGGTGTAGAGGACATCGTCGGCCAGGACGACGGTCTTGCCGGCGATGGGCACCGGCACCTCGGTCCGGTGGACCACCGGCTGTTCGGTCCGGGTGGTCAGGTCGTCGCGGTAGAGGGTGATGTCGAGGACCCCCACCGGTACCCGGCTCCCCTCGATCTCCTCGATAATCGCCGCCAGTCGCTGGGCGATGGGGACCCCCCGACGCCTGATGCCGATGAGGATGAGGTCCTGGGTGCCCTTGTTCCGCTCGATGATCTCGTGGGCGATACGGACCATCCCCCGGCGGATCGCTTCCGCGTCCATGATCTGGGCCTTCTCAACGAGGTTGATGCTCATGACGTCCCCTCCCGCTGGGTTTGTCGGGACCGCGCCCGGGGGCGGCGCTCCGCTCGGTCCGTTACGAGTATGTCCCGGAACTCCCGGAACCGACCCTGGAACCGCCGGGGCCGGACGGCCTGTCCGCCGGCCGGGCACAAAAAAGCTTCTTGCCGAGCGGCAAGAAGCGGCCTCACGTACAGGCGGGTGCTCCTTAGCCGGTCTCGCCGGACCTGGCTTATAAGGAACCCTTCGTTCAAAAGTATCTTAGCAGAAGTGGGATGGACTGTCAAACGGTTTCTCGGATTCGGTGTCGTGAGATTCGGTTTCTTGGATTCGGCTGCCGTCCTCCTCCAGGGCCTCCAGCACCGGCGACTCGTGGTGGTTCTTTCGCAGCGGGATCTCGCGGATGAAGACGGTCGCCAAGCTCTGCCGGATGGCCAGCCTGAACTGGTTGAAGAGGGCCTGGCCCTGGGCCCCGAAGGCGGCGAACATCCCCTTGATCTGGGTCGTCACCTGGGGCGCCAGGAGGATCTCCGGATCCGAGAGCTTCGACAGCTGGGCGGCCGGGATGGCCTTGGCCAGGACGGCCGGCATGTTGGCCTTCAGCGCGCTGAAGAAACGACCCCGCCCGGGACTCCGCTCGGGGGTGTGACGGGCTGAGTTCAGCCGGCGCCAAGTCGCCGCTTGGCGGCGGCGATCTGTTCGGCCACCCGCTCCGGCGCGGCCCCACCGGCCGAAGTCTTGGCGGCCGCGGCCGTCTCCGGCTTGACCGCCTCGACGATGTCGGCCTCGAAGGCCTCGGAGAAGCCGCGGAAGTCGGCCAGATCGAGGTCAGTCAGGGAGCGGCCGCGTTCCAGACAATGCAGGACGAGCCGGCCGACCACCTCGTGGGCCTGGCGGAAAGGCATCCCCCGGCGGGCCAGGTAGTCGGCGACCTCGGTGGCCGTAGAGAAGCCTCCGCCGGCGGCGTCGGCCATCACCTTCTCCTTGACCTGAAGGGTGGCCAGCATCCCGGCGGTGACCTCGAGGACGGCCTCGATGGTGTCGACGGCCTCGAAGACGGCCTCCTTGTCCTCCTGGAGGTCGCTGTGGTAGGCCAGGGGGAGGCCCTTGACCGTGCTCAGGAGGCCGACCAGGTTCCCGAAAACCCGCCCGGCCTTGCCCCGGACCAACTCGGCCACGTCCGGGTTCTTCTTCTGGGGCATGATGCTGGAGCCGGTGGCGAAGGCGTCGTCCAGCTCGACATACCCGAACTCGGCCGTCGACCAGAGGACGATTTCCTCGCCGAGCCGGCTGAGGTGGACCATCAGGATCGACGCGTCGGCCAGGAATTCGAGGAGGAAGTCGCGGTCGGAGACGGCGTCGATGCTGTTCTCATAGATTCCAGCCAGGCCGAGCTCGTCCGCGACCATCCCCCGGTCGATCGGGAAGGACGTCCCGGCCAGGGCCCCGGCGCCGAGGGGCGACTGATCCGTCCGGTTCAGGCAGCCGGCCAAGCGGGCGTGGTCCCGCTCGAGCATCCAGAAATAGGCCATCAGGTGATGGGAGAAGAGGATCGGCTGGGCCCGCTGGAGATGGGTGTAGCCCGGCATGACCACGCCCAGGTGCTGCTCGGCCCGGTCGACGATGACCCCCTGGACCCGGCGGACCCAGGCGATCACCCCGGCCAGGACCTCCTTCATGTAGAGGTGCATGTCCAGGGCCACCTGGTCGTTGCGGCTGCGGGCGGTGTGCAAACGGCCGCCGGCCGGGCCGATCAGCTCGGTCAGGCGCCGCTCGACGTTGGTGTGGATGTCCTCCAGCTCGGGCCGCCAGGGGAAGGTCCCGCCGGCGATCTCCACCTCGACTTGGTCGAGACCGCCGAGGATGGCCGCCACGTCGGCCTCGGAGAGGATCCCGCACCGGCCGAGCATTCGGGCGTGCGCCCGGCTTCCCTGGAGGTCCTGCGGATAAAGACGCCGGTCAAAAGAAAGAGAGGCCGTGAAACTCGCGGCCCTCTCGTCGGCGTTCTTGCGAAACCGTCCGCCCCAAAGTTTCAAGGGAACACCCCCCGCTACTCGCCGGCCACAACGCTCTGGGCCGGGTGGCTCCCCCGCTTCCCCTTGGCGTTGACGCTGGCGAAGACGCGGGTCGGCAAACCCCATATATCGATGAAGCCCTTGGCCGCCTTGTGGTCGAAGGCGTCGCCCTTGTCGTAGGTGGCCAGCTTGAAATCGTACATCGAGGCCGCCGCGCGCCGTCCGACCACCGCGCAGGTGCCCTTCTGCAGCCTCACCCGGACCGTCCCCGAGACCGTCCGCTGGGTCGAGTCGACAAAGGCGTCGAGCGCCTTCATCAAGGGTGAGTACCACAGGCCGAAATAGGCCAACTCGGCATACTTCTGCTCGATCCCCGGCTTGAAATGACCGACCTCGCGCGGCAGGCAAAGGTCCTCGAGGTCGCGGTGAGCGGTCACCAGGACGGTCGCCGCCGGGCACTCGTAGTTTTCCCGCGACTTGATCCCGACGAGCCGGTTTTCGATGTGGTCGACCCGGCCGACCCCGTGGGCCCCGGCGAGCTTGTTGAGGCTCTCGATCAGCTCGACCGGCCCCATGGTCTGCCCGTCGAGGGCGACCGGCACGCCGGCCTGGAAGGTGATCTCGACGTAGCGCGGCTGGTCGGGGGCCTTGACCGGATTCACCGTCCAGGCGTAGATCTCCTCCGGGGGCTCGACCCAGGGGTCCTCGAGGACGCCGCACTCGATGCTCCGGCCCCAGAGGTTCTCATCGATGCTGTAGGGGTTGCGCTTGCCGACCGGGATGGGGATGTCGTGGCGCTTGGCGTAGTCGATCTCTTCCTCCCGGGACATGACCCACTCGCGGACGGGGGCGATCACCTTCAGGTCCGGGTTCAGGGCGGCCACCGACACGTCGAAGCGGACCTGGTCGTTGCCCTTGCCGGTGCATCCGTGGGCGACGGCGTCGGCCCCTTCCTCTTCGGCCACCGCCACCAGCAGCTTGCAGATCAGCGGCCGGGACAGGGCCGATGAGAGCATGTAGCGCCCCTCATAGACCGCGTTGGCCTTGAGGGCCGGGAAGACGTAGTTCCTGGCGAACTCCTCGCGGGCGTCGATCATGTATGACTTCTTGGCCCCGATCTTGAGGGCCTTGGCCTTGATGAACTCGAGATCCTTCCCCTCGCCCACGTCGACGGACAGGGCGATGACTTCCGCGTCATACCTCTCCTTCAACCAACGGATGGCGATCGACGTGTCGAGACCGCCGGAATAAGCCAGGACTACCTTCTTCAACCGATGTCCCTCCCCTTGCTTCAGGTGGCCGTCCATGCGCGGAGCGGCCGAACTACAGGGTCACTAGACGATATGCCGGATATGTCTCTGATTATACCTCCATGCGCATATTTATGCAATACCCTTGAGCTGGTCTTCCGGTTATGGATTGCCTGGAAGAAGCGAATCGCCCGACTTCGCGCCGGTGCCCATGCTCGCGCGCCGGCACGAGTCGACAGTGAAAAGGTCGCGCCACCGCCGGTGCCCGCCGACCGATGGCCAAAGCGACTGCTAGCCGCCGTTTACACGGCGTCCATTCGGTACTATACTGAAAACTTGTGAAGCGCTGAATCCATTCATGGAACGGGGGACCCACTACTCGGGGTGAATCCCGCCTGACGGCGGCTAGGGCGTCTTCGACCGCCCGAACCCGGCAGCTAACCCCGTAAGCGTTTGGTCGAAGGAGCCGCCCCACGAGAGCCGTGGACGACCCCTTTCGGGGTCGTCTTTTTGCGCCCTTGAGGCCGGCCGGCGCCGAAGGCGGCGGTGAAAGGAGTATCCTAACGTGTCAAGTCCAGCCTACGAACTGACCAGTCGGGCCCGGCGGGTCCTTTTCGGCCGCCCCAAGCGCACCGACCAACAGCACCGCGAGCGCCTGAGCATTGGTTCGGCGCTGGCCGTCTTCAGCGCCGACGGCCTGTCCTCAGTGGCCTACGCCACTGAGGAGATCCTCTACATCCTCATCGCCGCGGGGACGGCGGCCACCGTCTATTCGCTGCCGATCGGCCTGGCCATCGTCGCCCTGGTCCTCATCGTCGCCCGGTCGTACTCGCAGACGATCCGGGCCTATCCTTCGGGCGGGGGGTCGTACATCGTCTCCCGGTCGAACCTGGGCACCCTCGCCGGCCTGACGGCCGGCGCCGCGTTGCTCATCGACTACATACTCACCGTGGCTGTCTCGACGGCCGCCGGGATCGCCGCCATGGTTTCGGCCGTCCCGGCCCTCCGCGGCCACGAAGTGGTCCTCGAACTTCTGGCCATCTGGGTCATCGCCCTCGTCAACATGCGCGGGGCGAGGGAGTCAGGGTTCATCTTCTCCATCCCTACCTATGCCTTCGTCATCAGCACCCTCGTCCTGATCGGCTTCGGTCTGCTCAAGGTGCTGGGGGGTGACTGGCATCCGGTGATCAGCCCCGCTTTCGGCTTCGGTTTCGGCAACGCGGACTTCCGAGCCGCCACCAACGGCGTCACCCTCCTCCTGATCCTGCGGGCCTTCTCCTCCGGCTGCACCGCCCTAACCGGCCTGGAAGCCGTGAGCAACGGGGTTCAGGCCTTCCGCCCCCCGGAGACGAGGAACGCCATCGTCACCATGAACCTCGAGCGGACCTTGCTGTACACGATGTTTGCCGGGATCACCCTCCTGGCTTTCGGGTTTGGAGCCCTGCCGCGGGAGGGCGAGACGGTCATGAGCCAGATCGCCCGGACCGTCTTCGGGCGCCAGAACCCCCTCTACTACGTGATCCAGGCGGCCACGGCGATGATCCTCCTCCTCGCCGCCAACACGGCCTATGCCGATTTCCCCAGGCTGACCGGGTTCATGGCTCGCGACGGCTTCCTCCCGCGGCGCTTCGCCAACCGGGGAGACACCCTGGTCTACAATTACGGGGTCACCCTCCTGGCTCTCCTGGCCTCGGTCCTGGTGGTCGTCTTCCGCGGCAGCACCCACCTCCTGATCCCCCTTTACGCGGTCGGCGTCTTCACCGCTTTCACCTTGTCCCAGACCGGGATGGTCGTGCATTGGGTCAAGGAAGCGCGCAAGACCGGTGAATCGCCGTGGATCCATTGGTGGTCGCTGGCCGTGAACGCCCTCGGGGCCGTCCTCTGCGCCATCGTCCTGGTGATCATCGGCGTGACCAAGTTCACCCACGGAGCCTGGATCGTCCTCGTCCTGGTCCCCCTGATCGTCGCCTTCGCGCTGCGGGTCAAGGGCTACTATGTGCGGTTCAAGCAACGGGTCGGAAGCCTCCTTGACGAACACCTGACGATGGACGACGCCCGCCGGGTCAAGACCGTCCTGACCATCGGCCGGCTCAGCCCGGTCATCGACCACTCCCTGAGGGTCGCCCGCCGGATCTCGCCCGACATGACCGCCGTCTACGTGGCCGTCGACCCCGAGGATGGCGATCGGATCAAGGCCAAATGGGACTTGAAGCGCCACCATGGGGTGCCCCTGGTCGTCCTCAACTCGCCGTATCGGGAGGTGGTTGGGCCTCTTCGGAATTACCTCGACGGTCTACGGGCCGCCGACCCCGGGGCGCTGATCCAACTCTTGGTGCCGATCGTCGTCACCAACGAGCCCTTTGACGCCTACCTCCACAACGGCACGGCCGACCTCATCCTCCGGGAGTTCCGTTACACCGAGGGGGTCATCGTCACCATCGTCCCGTTCTATGTGGACATGCGGCCGCGAGCCGAGCACGCCCTGGCCCCCGCTCGCCACTCTTGAGTCGCCCAGACGAATGAGTTCCCTGGTAAGTCAAAGACCGCCCGATGTCGGGCGGTCTTCTCTTTAGCTCCCAGTCTGGGCAGGCGCTCAGCGTTGCCCCCGCAGCCATCCCACGAGGGTCTCGAAGTCGCCGGGCGGCTCGCGGGTGAAGGTCATCTCCTCGCCCGTCCGCGGGTGGCGGAAGCTGATCGACCAGGCGTGCAGGGCCTGCCCCTCGACGAAGGGAACCTTCTTCTTGGGGCCGTAGACCGGGTCGCCGAGGACGGGGTGGCCGATGAAGCTGAAGTGGACCCGGATCTGATGGGTCCGACCGGTGTCCAGTTCGGCCTCGACCAGGGTCGCCCGGGGGAAGCGTTCTCTGACGGTGAACCTGGTCCGGGCCGGACGTCCCCCCTCGACCACGGCCATCCGCTTGCGGTCGACGGGGTGTCGGGCGATGGGGGCCTCGATGACGCCGCGGTCGTCCTTGATCCCGCCCGAGACCACCGCCAGGTAGCGGCGCTTCAACCGGCGGTCCTTGATCTGCTCGGCCAGGGACAGGTGGGCCTGATCGGTCTTGGCCACGACCAAGAGGCCGGTGGTATCGCGGTCGAGGCGGTGGACGATGCCGGGGCGGATGACGTCGTTGATCCCCGACAGGTCCTTGCAGTGGCGAAGGAGGGCGTTGACGAGGGTCCCATGGCCGTGCCCGGCCGCCGGGTGGACGACCATCCCCCGGGACTTGTTGATCACCAGGAGGTCGGCATCCTCGAAGACGATGTCCAGCGGGATGTCCTCGCCGACCACCTGGAGCGGCTCCGGGGCGGGGACCGCGACCCGAACGGCGGCCCCGGCGGCCAGCTTGCGGCTGGCCTTGACGGTTTCGCCGTCGACGGTCACCCGTCCCTCGTCGATCAGGCGCCGGGCGTGGGAGCGGGTCAGGTCGGCCTCCGGCCGGGAGGCCAGGAACTGGTCGACGCGCAGCCCGTCGTCGCCGGGGCCGGTGATGAGGTCGATGGTGCGGGCCGGCATCCTAGGTCTCCCCTCCCCCGCCGCTTGGACGGTCCCCGGCGAGCGGGCCCCCGTCCGGGGCGCGGATGATCAAATAGGACAGAATCAGTACCCCGACCACCAGTGAGCTGTCGGCGACGTTGAAGACGGGCCAAACCCGGAGGTCGAGGAAGTCGACGACGAGGCCGCCTCTCAGGCGGTCCCAGAGGTTTCCGAGGGTGCCCCCGAGGATCAGCCCCAGGGTCGCCGCATAGACGGCGCCCATCCGGACCAGCCGAGGGCCGAAGACGACGATGCCGACGACCACTACCAGGCCGACGACGACCAGGAAGCCGGTCTTGTCGGGCAAGAGGCTGAACGCCGCCCCGGGGTTGCGGACATAGGTGAGATGAAAGACCCCCGGAATGACGGGGATCGATTGGAACTCGGCCATCTTGCGAACGACGATGGCCTTGGAGAGCCGATCGAGGACGATGACGGCCAGGGCCACAAGACCAAGCGGTAGCCACGATGCCTTTCCCAGTGGTGACACCCTTTCCGGTGGCGGTCTGCCATCCTGGTTCATTCTACCACGCCCCGGAAGAGCCCTTCAATCCTCGAGCTTCGAGCCGGGCGGCCGGACCAGCCCGCGGCGGCGCGCGTCCAGAATGGGCTCGCCCTTCTCGTCGACCAAGCCCTCGGCCTCTTCGACCGTCCCGTCTGGTTCTTCGGCGTCCCCGAAGACGTTCCCGGTGAGATCCCGCCCCGGCGTGTCCTGGGGACCGCTGGCCGTCCCATAGCGGGCCACCGCCTGCCAGGTGTCCTCACCGTCGAAAGCCACCCCATCCTTGTCCCCTGTCCAGCTCCGGCCGAAGGGCGGGTAGAGGACGTCCTCCTCGACCGGCCGCGGGTGCGGATCCGGAAGGCCGTCGGTCTCTTTCTGGCACTCGACGCACCGGGTGGATTCCGGGGCCACCCTGAGTCGCTCCGGATCGATCGGCCGGCCGCAGACGTCGCAGACTCCGTAAGTTCCTTCATCCAGTTTCTCGAGGGACCGCCCGATCCGGTCGAGGAAGACTTCCTCGTTGCCGATGAGACCGAAATCCTTCTCCCGCTCGAAAGTCTCCGTGCCGAGGTCGGCCGGGTGGTTGTCATACGACGACAGTTCCTGGACCGAGGACTGTTCGCCCTCATCGAAACTGCGATGGACGATGGTGTCGCGGATGCCCCGGAACTCGCGTTGTTGGTCGAGGAGGCGGCGCCGGACGGCCTCGGGATCGAAGGCCCCAGGCCCGGCCGCGGGCCGCTGATTTGGTCGGTCACCGTTCATGAACGTATCCCTCCGGTTGGTCGGTAGGCTTTGGTCTTGAGCCGCCCTTCACTGGCCGAGCTTGATGTTGACGATCCGGACCAGCTCGGCGATGAGGTTTCCAATATAGGGCAGCCTGGCCAGGAGCGGTCTCTGCAGAAGATAGAGGACGACCCCGGTGATCAGGGTGAAGCCCATGGCCACGCCAAACCCGCGGGCGACCCCGCCGATGAAGTTGACGTAGAGCAGCCTCCAGGGGTGCTGGAGGAGGTACACGTACTCCGCCAGCTTCATCTTCTCCATGCTCTCGGAGAGCTTCTCGACCTTCCGGATGAGCCGCTCGACCAGTCCGTTGTCGATCTGGGCCATGGGTTGCCTCCCGCCCCGTGCGGTCGCAAGACAAGGCTATTATGCCCGTCGGACGGAAGGACGGCAAAAGCCGGCCCCCAACCGGGCCGGCTGCAACGAACTTTCCTGGCCTTCATATCGGCGCCGAACGCGCCCGTCAGACCTCGACCACCGTCCCGGCTTCTCCCCGGGCCGCGCGGTCGGCCTCGGCCAGGGCTCCGATGACCGCCCGGCGACGGCTCCCGCCCCCGCCGGCCGACTCCACGAAGCGCAGGGCCGCCTCGACCTTCGGCTTCATGCTCCCCGCCTTGAAGTGACCCTCGACCAGGTAGGCCCGACCCTCGGCCGGCGTCATCCGACGAAGAAACCGCTGAGCAGGCCGGCCGTAGTCAACGGCCACCCCGGACACGTCGGTGAGGATCAAGAGCACGTCGGCGTCGAGGTCGGCGGCCAGGCGCATGGCCGCCAGATCCTTGTCGATGACCGCTTCGACCCCCTCGAGCCGGCCATCCCGCAGGGTCACCGGGATGCCGCCACCGCCCGAGGCGATGACCAGGGCCCCCGAGGCGACCAGCGCCTTGATGGCCGGACCTTCGACGATGGCCTTGGGTTCGGGAGACGGCACGACCCTGCGCCAGCCGCGCCCGGCGTCCTCGATCATCTTGAAATCGTGTTCGGCCATCAGTCGCTGGGCCCTTTTCTCGGTATAGAACGGACCTATGGGCTTTGACGGGTTCTGAAAGGCCGGGTCGGTCGCGTCCACCAGGGTCTGGGTGACCAGGGCGACGACCGGCCGGTCCACCCCGGCTTCCCGCAGCTTGTTGCCCAGGGCCTGTTGGATCATGTAACCGATGAAGCCCTGGCTCTCCGCGCCGCAGGCGTCGAGAGGCATGGCCGGGGCGACCTTGGCGGCCTCCTCGTTCTGGATCAGGATGTTGCCCACCTGCGGGCCGTTGCCGTGAGTCATGACCACCTTGTAGCCTTGACGGAGGAGTCCGACGATCGGGTCACAGGAGGCGTAGACGCCCTCCATCTGTTGACCGAAGGTTCCCTCCTGCCCGGCCTGAAGGATGGCATTCCCGCCCAGGGCGACGACGATCAGGTGGCTCAATCATCAATCCTCCCCCACTCAGCCATAGCGCTAATAGCGCTATGAGATCTTCCCCGGTGTGTGGCGGCGACGCTTCGGCCCGCGGAGGGACTTCTTCTTGCGGGCGCCGAAGGGGCGCTTGGCCGCATCGGCCGACCCCTCGGCCGTTTGCTCCTGGCCGTCATCCGAGGGGTGGAGACGGGACAGTCTCTCGCCGGTCAGGATCGTCGGCGGGGCGGTCTCAGCGGGCTGGGCGGCCCATGGGCGCTCGGGTTCGCCGGCGGCCTCGAACTCCTCATGGACGCTGGGCCGGGTTGCCCCGTTCTCAGGGCCATCCCAGGACCCGATGGTCTCCCAGGTCACGCCGGCCTCTTCGGCGGGCGCGGCGGGCGCTCCGGGCTTGGCCGGCGCGGCGGGCTTGGCCGGCGCGGCGGGCTCGACTGGCGCGGCGGGCTCGACTGGCACGGCGGGCTTGGCCGGCGCGGCGGGCTTGGCCGGCGCAGCCTCGCGGATCCGCCGCGGTTCCTCGCGGCTAGCGAGGTGGTCGGCAACTGTCTCTTCAGGAATCCCGATGGAAGCGGGCTCTTCGATCGGCTCGGTGGTCTCCCTGGCCGCTTCCCAACGGCCCTCGCCGGGCCCCAGCGGCACGGCGGGCCGCCATGGCCGGTCATCCGGCTGCTTCTTGTCCGGCCGGGGCTGGGTCCGTCCTTCGGGCCGCGGCCCCCGGCTCGGTCGCTCGACCTGGGCCTCGCGCCGTTCTTCGCTCGGCTCACCACCGCGGGATCGCCGGCGGCGACGCGATCCTTCACCCGGGCGCCCCGCCGCCTGACCCTGGCCGCGGGCCTGAGCCTGTCCTTGCGCCGGGCCGCGGGCCGGACCCTGGGCCTGAGCCCGCGGGCCCTCGGCCGTCTTGGCCACCGCTACCTGGCTCTTGACCGCCGAGGCCAGGGACCCGACGTAGACTCGGGGGACCCGCTCCGCCACAATGACTCGTTTGGCCGATAAGGTGGCGACGTCGCCGGCTTCCACGCCCGGGATCCTGGTGACATCGACCGTGCTGGTCTGCATGCCCACTCTTCCGACGACCGGGGCTTCTTTGCCCTTGATGATCACCTCGGCCCCGAAGCGGGCCGATCCCAGGTACTGCAGGACCTCGCGGGCCAGTGACCGTCCCAACTGCCCGAGATTGGCCGGGCGCTTGACCGGGCAGACCCGGAACCCCTCGGCCAGCCCCACCGGCAGGACGGCGACGACCATCTCCCGGCGGGCCACGTAGTCTCGGCCGTAGCCGATGGTCTCACCGCGCCTGACGGCCTTGGTATGGACCACCCGGGCCTTCCACGACCAAGCGGGCCGCAGGTCCAGCTTGACCGCGGGGACCCCGACCGGGCATTCGCCGTACATCAAGTTGCCCACCCGAACTAGGTCCATCCGGCTGTCGGGGAGGGTCACCAAGGCCTCGCTATTGGCCATGTGCTTGAGGGGGATCTTCACCCCGTCGGCCTCGATCCGGGCCACCGCCTCATGGAAGGCGGCCAACTGTCGCCGGGCATAGCTGAGGTCGGCTTGGAAGGCGTTGGCGAAGTGACTGTAAACGCCCTCGACCTCGAGCCACTCCAGGTCCCTGAGGTGGGCGACGAACTCCGGGGCCTCCTCGAAGCGCACGCCCAGGCGTCCCAGGCCGGTGTCAATCTTCACGTGGACCCTCGTCCTCTTCTTCAGGCGCCGAGAAAGCTCGTCCAATTCTCGGGCGACGGCCATCGAACCGACCGTCGGGGTCAGGTTCTGCCGGATCACTGCGGCCGATTCCTCGGGCAGGATCGCCCCCATCACCAGGATGGGCGCTCGGATGCCGCCCCGGCGGAGTTCGGCGCCTTCCTCGACCGTGGTCACCCCGATCCAGCCGGCTCCGGCCCTTAGAGCCGTGCGGGAGACGGCTAGGGCGCCGTGTCCGTAGGCGTTGGCCTTGACCACGGCCATCATCGCCACTCTCGGGCCGACCAGCTTCCTGACTTCTCCTAGATTGTGGGCCAGGCTATCGAGATCGACTTCCACCCAGGTCGGCCCGCGCATGGTGCCGACCGTGGCCGCCCTTGCCTCTGGCCCGCGGCCGCTCTGCACTAGCATCACTCCTTATTGCCTCCAGTAGCCCGCCGTCGGAGACCCGCGATCTTTGATCGGGTGCGGCGGTAAAGCGGCTCACCCCAGTTCCACATCCAGTAAACGAGGGGTGAGAAAACCAGGTCGTACTCACCAATGAATTCGGTGAACTGGCCGGAAAAGCCTTTTTTGAAACGATACAGCCCGTAAAGCGGGTTGTTCGGGTCGAGGTCCCCCGAGACCCCCCGGAAGTCATACATGACACAGCCCGATTCCTTGGCCCAGCGGATCATCTCCCACTGGAGAGCGTAGTTGGGCATGACCTCGCGGGCGTCGTTGGCCGAGGCCCCATAGATGTACCAGGCCTTATCCCCGAAGATGAAGGCCAGGGTCCCGGCGATCATCCGGCCCTCGAGCTCGGCCACGAAGAGCCGGGCCAAGCCCCGTTCCACGAGGTGGTCCCAGAGGTCGGTGAAGTAGTCAAAGGACCGGACCAGGAAACGGTCGCGTCTCGCCGTCTCCAGCAGGATCCGGTAGAACTCGGGCAGGTCGGCCCTGACGGCCACCCGGACGGCGACCCCCTTGCGCCCGGCCAACCTGATGTTGTAACGGGTCTTCGAGGCGAAGTCGGCGAAGAGGTCGTCGAGGGACTTCTCCAGGGCCAGCCGGAAGACGAAGCGCGGCTGGACGCCCTCGAAGTCGGCCCCCCGATCGTTGAGGCCGAACCCCCGGCTCTTCAAGTGGTCCCGGACGTCCTGGCGGTGGGCCTCCACATCGGGATCGATCTTCCACATGATCGCCCGGTTCTCCGGGGCCAGCCGGCGCACCTGGGTGATCAGGCAGTCGAAGGCTTCAGTGTCGCGGTAGTCAAGGACGGGTCCGCGGGGCGAATAGAAGATCGTCCGTCCGACGTAGGGCAGGTCTCTCCGGAGGATGGAGACCGCTCCCCTGGGCCCGGAACGGTCTTCGACCAACAGCCTGATCGGGGTCCAGCCGGTCTTGGCCTTGATCTCGCCCCACTCGTAGGATTGCAGAATGTGCCCTTTCTGAGCATGGGCGACGTACTCGTCGTATCGGTCGTGCATTTCGGGCGTGACCCGGACGGTTCGCAAACGGTGTCCTCCGTTCCAAAGCGGCCAAAATCACTTAGCCCCCCGGTGGGAGGCTCCATAGCCCATTTTCTCTTAAGTTGCCCGCAAATACAAGGGAAAAGTGGCATGAGCGGAAAAAACCGGGCAGGATCGGCCCCGCCCGGCCATTGGAACATGATCGTCATAGATCGTCCGGCACTCTCAGCCCGCCACCCTCCCCGGGGTCGTGAGTCAGGCCGGCAGATCGTTTCCCGAGCCTCGGTGATAGGCCGCGCAGGTGTCCGGCAAGAGCTGGCAGCCGAGGCTCTGAATGTCCTGGAAGACCCGCCCCCGCAGTTCCCCGGAGGGTACCCCCTGGCTCCGGTAGGCCTCGGTCAGCCTCATTTCCTCGATCCTGGCCATCGCCGGCATGTAGGCCCGGAAGATCTCGACCACCAGGTCGACCAGATGGGTGCAGCCGGTCGGCCCGCCCAGAGCGGTGGCGACCCTCCGCGAGGATCCCGGGCCGATGGCGAAGCCCGTGAGCTTGCTCACGTTGGCCAGGGGGCCGCGGCAGACCTCACCGTACGGGGTCCGGGCCATGGCGGCGTAAGCTGAGGTCACGGCGGCGGTCTGCCGGTTGACCGTCAACTGAGCGTCAAAGAGGTGGTTCTCGTCCTCGAACTGCCCATGGACGAGGAGGTCGCCGCCCGGCAACTCCTGGGCGGTCACGGTGGTCTTGCGACAGAGAATGATCATGGCTGGCCTCAGGCCGGTTTGGCGACCGTTCGCTTCGCTTTCTCTTCCTCGACGAGGGCCCGCCGGAGGACCTTACCGACCATGGTCTTCGGCAGGCTTTCCCGGAACTCGACCAATCGGGGCGCCTTGTACTTGGCCATCCGCTCCCGGCAGAAGTCGATGATTTCCTCGGCGGTGACCTTCTCCCCCGGCTTGACCACGACATAGGCCTTCACCGTCTCACCCCGGTACTCGTCGGGCACGCCGGCGACGGCGGCCTCGAGGACCTTCGGGTGCTCGAAGAGGACCTCCTCGACCTCGCGCGGATAGATGTTGTACCCGCCGGCGATGATCATGTCCTTCTTCCGGTCGACGATGGCGAAATAGCCCTCCTCGTCGACGGTGGCCACGTCTCCGGTGTAGAGCCAACCCTCCCTCAGGGTCTTGGAAGTCTCATCGGGCCGGTTCCAGTAGCCCTTCATCACCTGCGGCCCGCGGACGCAGAGCTCACCCACCTCGCCGAAACCCAGTTCCTTTTGGCCGGTCTCGAGGTCGACGATCTTGCAGTCGGTGTCCGGCCAGGGGAGGCCGATCGTCCCAATCTTGTTCTTGCCCCAGATCGGATTGGTGTGGGTGACGGGCGAAGACTCGGACAACCCGTAGCCTTCGACCAGGCGCCCGTGGGTGATCGCCTGGAACTTCTGCTGGACCTCCACCGGCAGCGGCGCCGAACCGCTGATGCAGGCCCTGACCGAGTCGAGATGGTACTTCCCGACCTCGGGGTGATTGTTGAGCGCCACGTACATGGTGGGGGCCCCGGGGAAGAAGGTCACTTTGTAGCGGTGGATGGCCTTCATCGCGTCGAGGGCGTTGAACCTCGGCAGGAGGATGACGGGGGCCTTCATCAGGGCCCCGAAGTTCATGCAGGTGGTCATCCCGTAGGAGTGGAACAGCGGCAGCGCGGCCAGGATGACCTCCCCGGCGTCCCGCCCCTCGACGTCCCACTCGCGGCACTGGATGGCGTTGGCGACAAGGTTCCGATGGGTCAGCATGGCCCCCTTGGAGATGCCGGTAGTCCCCCCGGTGTACTGGAGGATGGCCGTGTCCTCGGCCGGATTCACCTTCAGGTCGGGCGGGCTGGCCCCGTGCCGGCTGAGGACATCCTTGAACGAAAGGGCCCCGCTGCCCTTGGGGCGGCCGATGGTGTGCCCTTCCTTCCTGGCCTTGACCGGATAGAGCAGGTTCAGCGGGAAGGGCATGTAGTCGGCCATCCCGGTCAGGATCACCCGCCTCAGGGGGGTGTTCCGGCGGACCTTGTCGACGCGTGGCCACAGTTGGTCCAAGACGATGATCGTCTCGGCCCCCGAGTCGACCAGTTGGAACTCCAGCTCCCGCTCGACATACAGCGGGTTGGTTTGGACGACGATACCGCCGGCCCTCAGCACCCCATAGTAGGAGATGACGTACTGCGGGCAGTTGGGGAGCATGATCGCGACTCGGTCGCCTTGCTTCACCCCCATCGTCCTCAGGGCCGTGGCCAGACGAGCGACTTGTTCTCCGAGCCAACCATAGGTGAACTGACGATTGAGGAAGATGAGTGCGGCTTTGTCTGCTTTGTCCCTGGCCGCGGTCTCGAGGAAACTGTAGACCGGCACATCCGGGTAATCGAGGCTCCGCCGGATGTTCTCCGGGTAGGACTTGTGCCAGGACCGCTCCTCCACCGCGAATCCCTCCCGTTCTAACTTTGCGGACATTTCATCTTTTTGCAAAGAGTGTGCCGGACAGCCGGCTCGGAACGCCGGACCGAAGACTAATTCTAATGTCCAGCTAAGGTGGTCTTTCCGACGGCCCGCACCGGTTGGAGGAGGCGACCAACAAGACAACAGGTGTCTTCTTTCGAAGACACCTGTCCTGTTTAGCGGTCTAACCCTATAAAAACTGGGCTTCTTACCGGAAGGCTCGCGCTGCCGGGGGTCGGCCTTTCCGACCGGCGGCCCGGGTGGTCGTGGACTCGGCGACGGATCAGCCGCCCGCCTCGCCCACGCTCCGGTTCAGGCCGTACTCGGCGATCTTCTCGTAGAGATGAGACCGGCTTATCCCCAGTAGTCTGGCGGCCTTGGCCTTATTCCCCCCGGCCTTGCGGAGGGCGTCGACGATGGCCTGCGTCTCGGCTCGCGCGACCGCGTCGCGGTAGCCGAGGAGTTCCTTAGTCCGAGCCGATGTCCCACCCGCCTCGAGCTTGGCCGCCAATTGCGCCGGCAGGTGTTCCACCCCGATCTGCTCGATGGCCCCCAGGTTCATCGCCCGCTCGATGACGTTTTCGAGCTCCCGGACGTTACCGGGCCAGTCGTACTCGCGGAGAACGGCGGCGGCTTCCGGGGTCACCCCACCGACCCTCTGCCCGAGGACCTCGTTGAACTTCTCGACGAATTTGTGGGCCAGGGGCAGGACGTCCTCCCGCCGTTCCCGCAGGGGCGGGATGGTCAGGGTGACGACGTTGAGCCGGTAGTATAGGTCGCGCCGGAAGTCGCCCCGCTCGACCATGGCCTCGAGGTCGTGGTTGGAGGCGGCGATGATCCTGACGTCGGCGTGGATGGTCGAGGTCCCCCCGACCCGCTCGAACTCTCGTTCCTGGAGGACTCGAAGGAGCTTTGCCTGGAGCGAGGGGGCCATGTCCCCGACCTCATCGAGGAAGATCGTTCCCCCCTCGGCCAGTTCGAACTTGCCCGGCTTGCCGCTCCTGCGGGCGTCGGTGAAGGCCCCGCCGGCGTAGCCAAAGAACTCGGACTCGAGGAGAGGGTCGGGGATGGCCGCGCAGTTGACCTTGATGAACGGACGGCCGTGGCGAGGTGATGAGTTGTGGATGGCCTGGGCGAAGAGCTCCTTGCCCGTTCCCGACTCGCCCAGCAGGAGAACGGTGGCGCTGCCCCTGGCCGTTTGCTCGGCCAGCGCCTTGAGACGTTCCATGGGCCCGTTCCGAGTGACGATGCTATCGGTGGTGTAGCGGGTCCCGTTCAGCCGGTCGAGCTCGTTCCGGTAATAGGCCAGCTGACCCTCGAGCGTGTCCATCCGGCGGACGGCCTCGCGCAACTGGTCGATGTTCTTGAAGATGGCCTTGCCGACGGCCCCGATGGGCCGGCCGTCCTCGATGATCGGCAGGCGAGAGACGATGAACCGCTGGCCCCGGACCTCCTGGACGTGCCCGAGCTCGGGGACCCCGGTCTTGGCCACCACATGCAGCCTGGTGTTCTCGATGATCTCGGTGATCTGCCGGCCGACGACCGCTTTGGGCTCGACGCCCAGGAGGTCGGCCATGGGCCGGTTGATCATCGTCACGTAGCCCCGCTCATCGACGACCACCAGTCCATCGTAAGCCATCTCAAGGACCGTCTCCAGCGCTTTCTTGTGCTTCATCATCGAGTCGTATTCCCCGCGGAGCCGGTCGCACTCGGCGAGGAGGGCGCGAACCACGTCGGCCTTGGTCAGCAGGCCCAAGGGGCGGCCGCCCTCGGCCACGACGGCCTGGCCGACCCGGCTGTCCTTGGCCATCACCGCGACGTCCTCCAGGTCCGAATCGGGGTCCACGGTGACCACGGTCGGGGTGTAGAGCCCTTCAATCGGCGTGTCCAGCGGGCGATCGGCCAACAGTCCGCCATAGAGACCGGAACGGGTGAAGATGCCAATCACCTGTCCGCTCTGGTCGACGACGGGGGCGGCATCGACCCGCCCGTCCCGGAAGACGCGGACGGCGTCGCGGAGAGTCTCTCCGGTCTTGAGGAAGAGCGGCTTCGAGCCCTTGATCATTTCTCTGACCAGCATGTCTCCAGTGGCCCCCAGGACGTTTCGTTGACTGGCTGATTGCCAGACTGTTGGGAGTAGTTCGGCGCTTTGGTCCTAAATCCTGCAAAGCTGCCGATTTACCTGGCTCGGTTGGCATTCCGAAGGGGTCGGCCATAGTATATCGGGAGGTCCCCCGACCTGACGCAGATGGCCGCGGGCCAAGCCAAGCCGGCAGGTGAACCCATGGAAAGGATCAAGGTCCTAATCGCCGACCGAAACCCGTTGTTGAAGCAGGGCATGCGGAAGCTTTTCGAGCAGGACCAGAGCATCGACATCGTCGGGGAGGCCGCGACCAACGACGAACTGGTCGAGAAGTGTCTGGCCTTGAACCCCGACATCGTCGTCACCGACGTCAACCTGAGCGGCATGTCCGCCGTGGAAGCCATCAAGCAGATCAAGCGGGAGCGGCCGACGGTCGAAGTGATCGTCCTGACCATGCAGAACAACCGGGAGTACATCTTGGAGACGCTGAAGGCCGGGGTTATCGGCTATATCCTCAAGGACGTCGGCAGCTCCGAGCTGATCCGGGCCATTCAGGTCGGTTCGACGGGCAAGTCCATCCTCCACCCGCGAATCGCCACCAAGCTCGTCCAGGAGATCACCAGGTTGGCTGAGCGCAGCCCGTCCCCCGGGCGGCCGGGCGACCCGACCGTCGGCCGCCTGACCACGCGTGAGCGCGAGGTCCTCGTCCTGGTCGCCCGGGGCCTGACCAATCTGGAGATCGCCGAACGGCTTTTCATCAGCGAGAAGACAGTTCGGAACCACATCTCGAACTTCCTCAGGAAGCTCAAGTTCCGCCACCGGACGCAGGCCGCCATCTACGCCATCAAGACCGGGCTGGTCCGCCTGGACGAACCGCTGCCCCCGGGCTAGCCGGAGTCCTGCCCGCCGGTCAAGAGGCCATCGAGTTCGGCGGCCAGCTCGGCGTCAAGGACCAGCATCGGCCGGATGAAAAGGCTCCAGGAGAACTCCCAGTCGGCCGGCGACAAGCGCCCCTCCGTGGGCGCTCTTCTCTGGCACCGGCGCAGGCGGGCCTCCAGGGCGGCCCGGGCCAGGCGCCGCTTGCGGAGCAACGGGTGGACCCTGGCCGTCAGGTTCACCGCGGCGCGCCCCTCGGTCAGCCGGTTCAACTGGGCCATGCCTCTCTGGACGGTTTCCTCCTTGGCGTCGCAAAGGCAGGCCATCATCCGCATCGCCCGCCAGGACGATTCCCTCATCTCGCCGACGGTCACGGGCAACAGCGACAGGGTTGCGGCGAGCAAGTCCGCCCGGACGCAGACGGCCGGCAATATCCGCCGCCGCAACAAGTCGGCGACCTTCCCATCGACGCCATCGGGCCTCAGCCCGTGCGCCGCGACGGAAGGTCGCCCTATTCTTGCTTTCCTGATTCGATCCAAACCCGTCCCCCCAAGCGTCGGCTCTCGCCGCGTTACATAATACGCCGGGGGAAAGCGTCAAAGCTGGGGCTTATGATTCGTTTTTGCTGCGGACGGTGGCCCGCCGTGCGGGGGTCCCGGGGCGCCTCCCGGCCCACCCGGGACAGACACCTATGACCGCGAAAAGGCCACCCGCCCGCCGACCACGGTCATCTGCACTTGGAGGTCCTTGAGCTCGCCCCCCGGGACGTCCCGCGGATCCCGCCGCAAGATGGCCAGGTCGGCCAACTTCCCCGGTTCGATCGAGCCCTTCTCCGTCTCTTCGAAAGCGGCGTAGGCGCCACCCAGAGTGAATAACCGGAGGGCCTGATCGACAGAGAGTCTCTGTTCGGGCAGCCAACCGCCCTCCGGACGACCGTCCAGGTCCTGCCGGGCGACCGCCGAGTAGAGGCCGAGGGCCGGGTTCAGGGGTTCGACCGGACAATCCGAGCCGCCGGCCACGTGCACTCCCGCCTCGATGAAGGTCTTCCAGGCGTACGACGTCTGGATCCGTTCCGGCCCGACCCTCTTCTCGGCCCATCGCATGTCGGTGGTGATGAACTTCGGCTGGATGTCGGCCACCACTCCCAGGGCCGCGAACCACCGGAACTGGTCAGGCCGCATCACCTGGCAGTGAATGATCCGGTGGCGATGGTTCGGCCGGGGGATCTCCGTCAGGGCCTGGAGATAGGCGTCGAGGGTCAGCTCGATCGCCCGGTCGCCGATGGCGTGAGTGGCCAACTGAAGTCCGTGCCGATGGGCCTGGCGGACCCGCTCCCTGATCTCCCCGGCCTCGAGGACCGGGATGCCCTGACTTTGCGGGTTGTCGCTGTAAGGCTCGCCGAGGACCGCCGTCGACGCGCCCAGCGACCCGTCGGCGAAGAGCTTCGTCGCCCCTATCTTGACGTAGTCGTCGCCCGAGCCGGTCTTGAACCCGGCCGCCTCGAGCTCATCCAAATGTTCGTAGGCCACGTCGATAGAAACCCGGAAGGGCAACCCCTCGCGGCCGAGAGACCGGCGGTAGAGGTCGTAGACCGGGGCGAAGCCGACGCCCCTGGTGTCCTCAGTGTGGACCGAGGTCACTCCGACCGCCAAGGCCCGCTCGACGGCCAGGCGCAGCGCCCGCTCCAGCCGTTCCCGACTGGGCCCGGGCGACTTCAGGAGGCCCTTGGCCGTCTCCCGGAGGATGCCCGTCGGTTCGCCGGACTCGCCCCGGTCAATCCGCCCTCCGGGCGGATCGGCGGTCTCCCGGGTGATCCCCGAGTGCCTCAGGGCGGCGGTATTGGCGACGAGGACATGTCCACAGCTCCGGACCAGCGACACCGGCCGGTCGGGGGCCGCCAAGTCGAGATCATCGCGGGTCGGATATCGCCCCTCGGCGAACCGGTCCTGGTCCCACCCACGGCCGAAAACCCAGTCCCCGGCCGGTAGGGCGGCCGCCTCTTGCCGGACCAGCCGGACCACTTCGGCGATGGACCGGACCCCGTTGAGGTCCAGGTTGTCCAGGGACAGCCCGAAGCCGAGGAGGTGCAGGTGGCTGTCGATGAAGCCGGGAACGACGGTCATCCCTCCGAGGTCGATGGCCGGTGTGCCGGGGCGGGCCGCCCGCCGCACCACTTCGTCGGAGCCGACCGCCTTGATCCGGCCGTCCTGGGCCAGGACGGCCGTGGCCCCCTCGACTTCCGGCGAGAGGCTGATTACCCGACCGTTGTAAAGCCAGAGACTGCCATCAGCGCCAGCCACCGTGTCTCCCCCCTGCCGCCCTCTGATCGCTCCCGGCCGACGGCCGGCGAGTCAGGAAACCGCCGACCGACAGCGCTCGCATAGACCGGGGTGGTCCTTGTCCCGACCGACGGTTGGGCTGTATGTCCAGCAGCGCTCGCACTTGGCCCCGGCCGCCCGGCGGACCATCACGGCCAGCTCTGGTCGGCGCTCGCCGGTCAGGGCTTCCGGCTCGGGCCGTGCGCCCGCCGGGGCCAGGGTCACCGCCGAGACGATGAAGACTGTCGCCAGCTGGTCGTGGAACTCCTCGAGCAGCGAGCGGTCCTCGCCCTCGGCCCAGATGACCGTCTCCGCCTCCAGCGCGTTCCCGATGGCTTTGGCCTGACGGGCGGCCTCCAGGGCTTTCAGGACGTCCTCCCTGATCACCAGGAGGCGTTCCCACTTCTCTCCCAGCTTCGCGTCGACGAACTCGGGCCGCACCTTGGGCCAGTCGGCCAGCTGCACCGAGGCTGGCCGGTCAGGATCGGCCGGCAGGTAGTCCCACATCTCCTCGGCCGTATAGGTCAGGATCGGGGCGACCAGGCGGACCAGGGCATGGAGGATCTCGTGAAGAACGGTCTGGGCCGCTCGGCGGGCCCGTGAGGCGGCCTTTGCGGTATACAGCCGGTCCTTGAGGACGTCGAGGTAGAAAGCGGACATGTCGAGAACGCAGAAGTTGTGGACGTCGTGGTAGACCAGGTGGTATTCATAGTCCTGGTAGGCCTGGCCGACCCGACCGATGAGGTCCTGCAACCGATGGAGGGCGAAGCGGTCGATCTCCTCCAACTGGTCGTATGGCACGCGGTCCGCGGCCGGGTCGAAGTCGTAGAGGTTGCCCAGGAGAAAACGGGTCGTATTGCGGATCTTCCGGTAGACTTCGGCCATCTGCTTCAGGATGTCGTCGGAGACCCGGACGTCGTCCTTGTAGTCGGAGGACGATACCCAGAGGCGGAGGATGTCCGCCCCATACTGCTTGATGACCTTCTCCGGATAGATCACGTTGCCCAATGACTTGGACATCTTCCGGCCCTCGCCGTCGACGACGAAGCCGTGGGTGAGGACCGCCCGGTAGGGGGCCTGGCCGCGGGTGGCCACGGCGGTCAGCAGGGACGATTGGAACCAACCGCGGTGCTGATCCGAGCCCTCCAGGTAGAGATCGGCCGGCCAAGTGAGCCCAGGCCGGGTGGCGAGGACGGCAAGGTGGCTCGACCCCGAGTCGAACCAGACGTCCATGATGTCCGATTCCTTGCGGAAGCTCCGACTCTCGCAGGACGGGCACTTGACCTCCGCGGGGAGGATCTCGGCGGCGTCCTTGGTGAACCAGGCGTCCGAGCCCTCTCGGCGGAAGAGATCGGCCACGGCGGCGATGGACTCCTTGGTGACGATGGTCTCCCCGCAATCGGCGCAATAGAAGACGGGGATCGGCACGCCCCACACCCGCTGCCGAGAGATGCACCAGTCCTGGCGGTCGGCGACCATGTTGTGGATCCGTTCACGACCCCAGGTCGGGATCCACCGGACCGAGTCGATGGCCGCGAGGGCTTCGCCCCGGAAGCCTTCGACCGAGGCGAACCACTGCTCGGTGGCCCGAAAGATGACCGGGCTCTTGCACCTCCAGCAGTGGGGATACTCGTGGCGGATGAAGTCGAGCTTGAGCAAGGCCCCGCGGCGTTCGAGTTCTTCGGCGATGGGCTTGGAGGCGTCCTCGTAGTAGAGGCCGGCGAACTGGCCGGCGGCGGCAGTGAACTTGCCGTCGTCGCCGACCGGGTTGAGCACCGGAAGGCCATATTTCCGGCCGACTTCGAAATCTTCCTGGCCGTGACCCGGGGCCGTGTGGACGCATCCGGTGCCTTGTTCCAGGGTGACGTGCTCACCGAGGATGAGGACCGAGTCCCGGTCGACGAAGGGATGGCGGCACCTGGCCCCCTCGAGGGACCGGCCGGGGAAGGTCTTCTCCACCGTCACCTGGCCGAGGCCGATCGTCTTCATGAACTCCTCGACCAGCTCCCGGGCGATGACCAGGCGGCCCTTGTCGGTCTTGATCAGGGCATACTCGAGGTCCGGGTTGAGGGCGATGGCCAGGTTGGCCGGCAGGGTCCAGAGGGTCGTCGTCCAGATGACGACGGAGGTGTCTTCCGCCGGGATGACCCCCTTGCCGTCGACCACCGGGAACTTCACGTAGACCGAGGGCGAACGCTTCTCGGCATATTCGATCTCCGCTTCGGCCAGGGCGGTCTGGTCGACCGGGCACCAGTAGACCGGCTTCAAGCCCTTGTAGATGAAGCCGCGGCGGGCCATTTCGCCGAAGACCTCGATCTGTCGGGCCTCGTATTCCGGCTTCAGGGTCAGGTACGGGTTCGCCCAATCGCCGCGGACCCCCAGCCGCTTGAATTCGGCCAACTGGATGTCCTTGTACTTCAGGGCGAAGTCGCGACAGCGGGCTCTGAGCTGCACCGCGGTGACGTCCTCGCGCCTCAGCCCCTCGACCTTCATCGCTTGTCGTTCGATGGGCAGGCCATGGGTGTCCCATCCGGGCACGTAGGGCGAGTCGTAGCCCTCCATGGTCCTGAACTTGACGACGATGTCTTTGAGGATCTTGTTCAACGCCGTGCCGATGTGGATATCCCCATTGGCGTACGGGGGGCCGTCGTGGAGGATGAACTTGGGTTGGCCGGCGCGGGCCGCCGTCACTCGGCCATAGATGTCCAGGCCGTCCCACTTCTTCTGGATCTCCGGCTCCCTGGCCGGCAGGTTGGCCCGCATCGGGAAGTCGGTCTTCGGCAGATTCAAGGTCTGACCGTAATCCAAGGCTGTGCCCTCCGATTCGGGTCTTGTAGCGTCTCACGCCAGAATAAGAAAACGGCTCGACCGCTCGAGCCAGGTATGCCGGACATTCAGTTGCCCCATCGGCCGGTCGCCCGTCATCCTTCCCGGCTCAACCGCGAGACGGCGTCAGCCACGGCTTCTTGGGTGATCCCCGTGACGAGGACTCGTTTCTGGCGTGAGGTCTCGCCGGCCACCAGGGTGACCTGGGAGCGGCGGACGCCGAGCCAGTCGGCCACGGTCACCAGGAGAGCCCGGTTGGCCTCCCCTTCCACCGGCGGCGCGGTCACCCTGACGACGAGGGCCCCCCCCCGTGTCCCGCCGACCTTCGACCGGCTGGACCGCGGCTGCACGCGGACGGGGACCACCACTCCGTCCGCGACCTCTCGAAGCTGCACTCCGGGGCCCCCGGGGCCGGGGTCGCTCAATCTTCGGCCCTGGCCGCCTCGCCCGGCTCCTCCCGTCCCAACTCCTCGAGCTGGGCCAGGATCATGCCCCGGAGCTTCATCCGGAAGGAGGCTGCCTCCTTGCGGGTGGACTCGTAGTCGCGGGCGATCCGGGAGGCCTCCTCGCGGGCGGCGGCGATCTTCTTCTCCGCCTCACCCTGGGCCGCCTTAATAATCAGGTCGGCCTCGTGCTTGGCGTTGGCCTTGACCTCTTCGGCTGTCGATTGAGCCACGACGAGGGTGTTGTTGAGGGTCTCCTCGATCCGCTTGAACTGGGCGATCTTCTCCTCAGCTTGGCCGAACTCGGTCTTCAGCCGGTCAATCTCGCGGAGCATTTCTTCGTAGTCACGGACCACCTGATCGAGAAACTCGTCCACTTCTTCTTCGCTGTATCCGCGGAACGACTTGCGGAACTCCTTGTTATGGACGTCAAGCGGCGTCAGGACTGGCATCTGACCACCTCCGAAAGGGTTGACGAGAGCTACGCGGTCTACCAGCCGGCTCGGGCGAGCAGGCTAATCAGGATTTTGACGATCCAATCGACGAGGAAGATGGCGATGATCGGCGAAATATCGAGTCCGCCGAGGTCGGGAATGAGCCGGCGGATGGGCTGCAGGATTGGCTCGGTGGCTCCGTGGGCGATCCGATAGAGCGTGCCCAAGAAGTCGCGCCTGCCCCTCGACCGCGGCAAGACCCAGTCGATGACGATCCGGATGATCAGGGCCCAGAAGAAGGCCACTGAGAAGAGGCGCAAGGCACTGATCAGGACGTCGCTCACCATCGGTCG
>DASXUT010000186.1 GCA_036504675.1 Bacillota bacterium
GGCTTACGACCCCGGTTCTTGTGGGCGAGGGCGCGCGGCCCGACCTTCTTGAACCCCGCCTTAAGCCGCTTGACCTGCCGCTCGCTCAAGCCCAATGCCTCGGCCACCTCCTTGACCGTCTTGAGGCCCTCAACCGCCTGCCTTATCTCGTAAAGCCGGATCACTTCCTTGTCGCTCAAAGAAAAAATGTCCCCTCTCATGGTGACATTCTCTCAGTCCCACTTAAGGGTGACAATATCACAGTCCAACAACACGCCCGGAGGCTCGTATTGACAGCTCTTTCAACTTGTGGTAGGCTGTAATAGCGATTGTCCCTGGGCGGGTTTGGACGGAGGTGCGAAGCGGAAAAATGCGCGAAATCATCACTCTGGCCTGTGGCGAATGCAAGCGCCGGAACTACACGACGATGAAGAACAAGAAGAATGACCCAAACCGCATCGAGATGAAGAAGTACTGCAAGTGGTGCGGCAAGCACACGGCCCACAAGGAAACTAGATAAACAAGCTTCTTCGTGGTATCATAATAGGGCGGCGAGCGGCGCCTGGGCCGCCGTGGCCGCGACATAGAGACGGCAAGGCCATAAAGGAATAGGCGCGTAGCTCCAATTGGTAGAGCGGCGGTCTCCAAAACCGCATGTTGGGGGTTCGAGTCCCTCCGCGCCTGCAAGCTATCTCTTTTTTGTTTGCGGGCCAAATTTCGGCAAGAATACCCGAAGGGTGTGAACCGAGTGGCGAACTTACGGGGGTGGCTCCCCGCCATCGGACGGTTCTTCCGTGAAGTCCGGGCAGAGATGAAGAAGGTCATCTGGCCGACCTCTCGGGAGACCGCGCTCTACACGGTCGTGGTGGTCTTTTCCGTGGCCGTGGTCTCGATCTTGATGTGGGTGGCCGACTCGGTCTTCAGCAAGGCGTTGACCTTCCTGTTAAAAGCTTGACCGAGGGGGTGGGGGCTGTGCCGCTTCACCGGCCGCCCCTTTCTTGATATGGGCGACAAGAGCTGGTTCGTGGTTCACACTTATTCCGGTTACGAAAACAAGGTAAAAACGAATCTCGAGAAGCGGGTCGAGTCCATGGTCATGCAGGACAAGATCTTTCGCGTCTTGGTGCCTATGGAGGAAGAAGTCGAGATCAAAGAGGGCAAGAAGAAGATCACGAAGAAGAAGGTCTTCCCCGGCTACGTCCTGGTCGAAATGATCATGGACGACGATTCCTGGTACGTGGTCAGGAACACTCCCGGGGTGACCGGCTTCGTCGGATCGGGCGCCAAGCCCATTCCCCTGCAGGAGCCCGAGGTCCGGGTGATCCTCAGGCAGATGGGCATCGACGAGCCCCGCCCGAAGATCACCTTCGAGCGCGGCCAGAGCATCAAGGTGGCGGCGGGACCGTTCGAGGGCTTCGTCGGGCAGATCGACGACATCAACTACGAAAAGGGCAAGCTGAAGGTGTTTGTTTCGCTCTTCGGTCGTGAAACCCCGATTGAGCTGGACTTCGGACAGGTCGAGAAGCTCTAGTGAGGTGTCCTTAGACAATGGCGAAAAAGGTTGCGGCGGTTGTCAAGCTCCAAATCCCTGCCGGGAAGGCTACCCCGGCTCCCCCGGTGGGTTCGGCCCTCGGCCCCCACGGCATCAACATCGGGGCGTTCACCAAGGAGTTCAATGAGAAGACGGCTCCCCAGGCCGGATTGATCATCCCGGTCGAGATCACCATCTTCGAGGACCGTTCCTTCACCTTCATCACCAAGACGCCGCCGGCCGCGATCCTTCTCAAGAAGGCCGCCGGTCTTGAGACGGCCTCGGGTGAGCCGAACAAGAAGAAGGTCGGCAAGGTCAGCCGGTCCGAGGTCAAGAAGATCGCCGAGCTGAAGATGCAGGATCTCAACGCCGCCTCGCTGGAAGCGGCCATGCGGATGGTCGAGGGCACCGCTCGCAGCATGGGCATCGAGATCACCGAGTAGTCGTTCCGAGGTCCCGATGGTTAGCGACGCCTTTTGGACCGGCCGGCGAATACCGGCCGGTCTTGAGGACATATTCCCGGGTGGGAGGGCCTCTCAAGCCCGCCTGAACCACAGGAGGTCATGGACTCATGAGCATTCACGGAAAGCGTTACGAAGACTCGCTCAAGCTGGTCGACCGGGCCAAGCTCTATGACCCGGCCGAGGCCATGAAGCTGGTCAAGGAGACGGCCAAGGCGAAATTCGACGAGACCGTCGAGGTCGCCATCAAGCTGGGCGTCGATCCGAAACAGGCCGATCAGACGGTCCGCGGCGCGGTCACCCTCCCCAACGGGACCGGCAAAGCCGTCCGGGTCCTGGTCTTCGCCAAGGGCGACAAGGCCAAGGAGGCCCTGGAAGCCGGGGCCGACTTCGTCGGCGCCGAGGACATGGTCCAGAAGATCGAACAGGGCTGGCTGGACTTCGACGTCGCCGTGGCCACCCCGGACGTCATGGGCATGGTCGGCAAGCTTGGCCGGGTCCTCGGTCCTCGGGGCCTGATGCCGAACCCGAAGACGGGCACGGTCTCGTCCGACGTCAAGAACGCCGTCCGCGAGATCAAGGCCGGCAAGATCGAGTACCGGCTGGACAAGACGGCCATCATCCACGCACCCATCGGCAAGGCCTCGTTCACCCCGGAGGCTCTCCAGGAGAACTTCAGCGCCCTGATGGAAGCGGTGGTCAAGGCCAAGCCGGCGGCGTCCAAGGGGCAGTATGTGCGCTCGGTCGCTGTCTCGTCGGCGATGGGTCCCGGCATCCGGATCAACCCGATGCAGGCGGCCGGCATCACTCAGTAAAGACGAGGGCCCGCCATGGGCCCGAAAAGCCATCAGATCATCAGGTGTGGGTGGGCTCCGGAGAGGTGTACTACCACCGCCCGCATGGGCGGTGGCGACCTCTCCGCCCCACCCTCGGCTTGCGCTCGCCGCCGGCGAGGCGCCGATGCCCGACTCCGGCCGGCTTGACGCCGCGCGGCGGCGATGGTAGAATCAGTCTTGTCCGGTCCCAAAAGCCGCAAAGAAGAACCTGAGCTGTAGACAGCCGGTGCCCCCGGGAGGGGCGTAAAGGCGCGATGCGCCGCCAGCCGAGGCCGGGGCCCCCAAGTCAAGGGTCGATCCCTTTGGCGATCCAGGCCTCCGCTGTCACAGCCGGAGGTCTTTTCGTTTTGCCCCTCCAGATTGGACCCCGATTCATCTCACGCCGGGTCCGGTGACCCGGTGCCGGGGGAGGTGAGACAAGAAGAATGAAGACCAAGGAAGAAAAGGCCCGGATCGCCGCCGGGGTGGCCGAGCTGCTGAAGCGCTCTCAAACCACCGTCCTCGCCGACTACCGGGGCCTGAACGTCGCCCAGGATACCAAGCTCCGCCAGAAGCTGCGCAAGGCCGGAGTGGACTACCGGGTGATCAAGAACACCATCACCGAGCGGGCGGCCAAGGAGGCCGGTATCGAAGGCCTCGAGCCCTACCTAGCCGGTCCGGTGTCCATCGCCTTTGGCTACGACGATCCCACCCAGGTGGCCAAGATCCTGACCGACTTCGCCCGGGCGAACAAGGAACTGGAGATCAAGGCGGGCATCTTCGAGGGCAAGGTCATCTCGGCCGAACGGGTTCACGCCCTAGCCATCCTGCCCCCGCGGGAAGTCCTCCTGGCTCAGGTGGCCGGGCAATTCCGGGCCCCCCTCGCCGGCCTGGCTTCCGTCCTGGCCGGTCCGCTCCGCCAGTTCGCCTACGCCGTCGAGGCTCTCCGTCAGAAGAAGGAGGCCGAATCACCGGCCGCCTGACGGTCTTGTCGACCGGGCCAGACTACCAACCCAGATTCTCATCCTGGTCATCATCAAGGAGGTACACCCAAAGTGGCTGAAGGTAAGGTCAAGGAAATCATCGAGGCCGTCAAGGGCCTATCCGTCATCGAGCTGTCCGAGCTGGTCAAGGCGTTCGAAGAGGAATTCGGCGTCTCCGCCGCCGCCCCGATGGCCGTCGCCGCCGCTCCCGCGGCCGGCGGTGCCACTCCCGCCGCCCAGGCGGCCGAGCAGACCGAGTTCGACGTCGTCCTGAAGGGCGCCGGTGGCCAGAAGATCCAGGTCATCAAGGTCGTCCGGGAACTCACCGGGCTCGGCCTGAAGGAAGCCAAGGACCTCGTCGACGGGGCTCCGAAGCCGGTGAAGGAGAAGGTCTCCAAGGAAGACGCTCAGGCGATGAAGAAGAAGCTTGAAGAGGTCGGCGCGGAAGTCGAGATCAAGTAGTCACCGCCGATCTTTCTGGGTGGCCCGACCGCTCGCCGGTTGAGCGCGCCCGCGATCGTCCGTGAAGACAGGGTGGGGCGTCCCGCAAGAACGCCCCACCCCGATTTTTTTGCTTCGACGGGCTGACGAGGGGTCACCCCTCACGCGCTCCCGGGAGGCCGGCGAAGGCCGCCACGCCGGGCTTGAACCGCCGCTCCAAGCCGACCTTGGCTGGGCGGATTCCCTTGACAGCCAGATGTCACCATGATATTATATTAAATTGCTACGTCTGTACCTCAAAACCCTCCAAAGGCATAGTTCTGGCTTCTCTGGGCAAGACTGTTCCTTTAGGGTAAGAGGGGCTAAGAAGGAGCACTGGCCCACCACCAACAGCCCAAAATAGGCTTATAGGGGCGCCCACTTATAAGCTCAGTTTTGGTCTTTTGGTTTTTGGCCGTGCACCCGGGCCGAGGCGATCAAATCCTGCCGAGGGGTGACGAGAGACTTCATGGTCCATCTCACAGGCTCAAAGCGCGTCAGGGTTAGCTTCGCCAGGATCGACGAAGTGCTGCAGATGCCCAACCTCATCGAGATCCAGCAGAACTCGTACCAGTGGTTTCTCCACGAGGGTCTGCGGGAGATGTTCCGGGACATCTCGCCGATCCAGGACTTCACCGGCAACCTGGTGCTCGAGTTCATCGATCACAGTCTCGGTGAGCCCAAGTACTCGGTGGACGAGTGCAAGGAGCGCGACGTGACCTACGCCGCCCCCCTGCGGGTCAGGGTGCGCCTGATCAACAAGGAGACGGGCGAAGTCAAGGAGCAGGAAGTCTTCATGGGCGACTTCCCGCTGATGACTGAGAACGGCACCTTCGTCATCAACGGTGCCGAGCGGGTCATCGTCAGCCAACTGGTCCGGTCCCCCGGCGTGTACTACGGCGAGACCCTCGACCCGGCCGGCAAGCGGCTTTTTAGCGCCACGGTCATCCCCAACCGCGGGGCCTGGCTGGAGTACGAGACCGACAGCAATGACGTGGTCTGGGTGCGGGTTGATCGGACCCGCAAGCTGCCGGTGACCGTCCTTTTGCGAGCCATCGGTCATGGTTCGCGGCAATCCCTCATCGACCTTCTCGGCGAATCGGCCCCGCTCCTGTCGACCATGGACAAGGACGGGACGGAGACTGAAGAGGAGGGCCTGATCGAAATCTACAAGCGCCTCCGCCCGGGCGAACCGCCCACGGTCGAGAGCGCTCGTTCCCTCCTGGAGTCCCTCTTCTTCGATCCTAAGCGCTACGACCTGGCCAGCGTGGGACGATATAAGATTAATAAGAAGCTGGCCATCAAGCGCCGCATTACCGGCACCGCCCCGGTCGAGCGGGTCGCCGGCGCGGACGGTGCGGTCATCTGCGAGGCCGGCAAGGCCATCGACCGGCGCCTGGCCGAACGGATCGAGGCCGCCGGGCTGAATCAGCTCGACGTCAAGACCCAGGACGGCTTGATCGTCCGGGTCATGGGCAACCAGGGCCAGCCCCTGGGTCACAAAACGATCACCAAGGCGGACATGATCGCCAGCGTCAACTACATGTTCACGCTGATGCGCGGTCTCGGCACGACCGACGACATCGACCATCTCGGCAACCGCCGCCTGCGCTCCGTGGGCGAGCTGCTGCAGAACCAGTTCCGCATCGGCCTGGCCCGGATGGAGCGGGTCGTTCGCGAGCGGATGACGATCCAGGACGTCGACATCATCACCCCGCAGGCCCTGATCAACATCCGCCCGGTCGTCGCCGCGGTCAAGGAGTTCTTCGGGTCCAGCCAGCTGTCGCAGTTCATGGACCAGACCAACCCGCTCGCCGAGCTGACCCACAAGCGGCGCCTTTCGGCCCTGGGCCCAGGCGGCCTGTCCCGTGAGCGGGCCGGCTTCGAAGTCCGCGACGTCCACCATTCGCACTATGGCCGGATGTGCCCCATCGAGACCCCTGAAGGGCCGAACATCGGCCTCATCGGGTCGCTGTCGACCTATGCCCGGATCAACGAGTTCGGGTTTATCGAGACACCCTACCGGAAGGTCGACAAGGAGCGCGGCACGGTCACCGACGACATCGCCTACCTGACCGCGGACGAAGAGGACGAAACCGTCATCGCGCAGGCCAACGCGCCTCTGCAGACCGACGGCCGGTTCACCGAGAACCGGGTCACCGTTCGCTACAAGGCCGAGATCCTGGTCGTCCCGCCTGAGCAAGTCGACTACATGGACGTCTCGCCGAAGCAGGTTGTGTCGATCGCCACCGCGCTGATCCCCTTCCTCGAGAATGACGACGCCAACCGGGCCCTGATGGGGTCGAACATGCAGCGCCAAGCGGTGCCCTTGCTGGTCGTCGAGGCGCCGCTCGTCGGCACGGGGATGGAGACCAAGGCGGCCGAGGACTCCGGCGTGGTCATCCTGGCCAAGCGGGCCGGGACGGTGGCCGAAGCCACGGCCGAACGGATCATCGTCGAGACCCATGCCGGCGACCAGGACGTCTACAAGCTGACCAAGTTCTCTCGTTCCAACCAGGGCACGTGCATCAACCAGAAGCCGACGGTGGTCAAGGGGCAGAAGGTCAAGGCCGGCGACGCGCTGGCCGACGGCCCCTGCACCGACCACAGCGAGTTGGCCTTGGGCCGCAACGTGTTGTGCTGCTTCATGCCCTGGGAGGGCTACAATTACGAAGACGCCATCCTGATCAGCGAGCGCTTGGTCAAGGAGGACGTCTTCACCTCGATCCACATCGAGGAGTACGAGCACGAAGCCCGCGACACCAAACTCGGTCCGGAAGAGATCACCCGAGACATCCCCAACGTCGGCGAGGACGTCCTCAAGGACCTCGACGAGCGCGGGATCATCCGCATCGGGGCCGAGGTTCGAACCGGCGACATCTTGGTCGGCAAGGTCACCCCGAAGGGCGAGACCGAACTGACCGCGGAGGAACGGCTCCTCAGGGCGATCTTCGGCGAGAAGGCCCGCGAGGTCCGCGATACTTCGCTGCGCGTCCCCCACGGGGAAAGCGGCATCGTCGTCGACGTCAAGGTTTTCTCCCGAGAGAACGGCGACGAGCTGTCCCCGGGGGTCAACCAGTTGGTCCGGGTGTACATCGCCCAGAAGCGGAAGGTCTCCGAAGGCGACAAGATGGCCGGCCGGCACGGGAACAAGGGCGTCATCGCCCGCATCCTGCCGGAGGAGGACATGCCTTTCCTGCCTGACGGCACGCCCATCGAGATCGTCCTCAACCCCCTGGGCGTCCCTTCCAGAATGAACATCGGACAGGTCCTCGAGACCCACCTTGGGTGGGCGGCCAAGACCCTCGGCCTGTTTGTCTCGACTCCGGTCTTCGACGGGGCCACCGAGGGTGACGTCGTCGACATGCTCAGGAAGGCCGGCCTGCCGGATGATGGCAAGAGTTCCCTCTACGACGGCCGGACCGGCGAGCCCTTCGACAACCGGATCACCGTGGGCTACGTCTACATGCTTAAGCTTGCTCACTTGGTCGACGACAAGATCCACGCCCGGAGCACCGGCCCTTACTCCCTGGTCACCCAGCAGCCGCTGGGCGGCAAGGCGCAGTTCGGCGGGCAGCGCTTCGGCGAGATGGAGGTCTGGGCTCTGGAGGCTTACGGCGCTGCCTACACCCTCCAGGAGCTTCTCACGGTCAAGTCGGACGACGTCGTCGGCCGGGTCAAGACCTATGAAGCCATCGTCAAGGGGGAGAATGTCCCCGAGCCCGGAGTCCCCGAATCCTTCAAGGTCCTCATCAAGGAGCTTCAGAGCATCGGCCTGGACGTCAAGGTCCTCTCGGAGAACGATGAGGAGATCGAGATCAAGGAAACCGACGACGACATCGCCGAGACGGCCCGCGATCTCGAATTGAACATCGACGGCGAGATGGAACCGTCGCGTGTGGCCACCCGGGCTCCGTTCCCGGGCCATCGACCGGCCGCCGATGAGGGGATAGCCGACGCCGGCGAGGTCGACGAGGAGCCGGCCGACGAAGAGGCATCCGGTTTCGAACCGCCGACCCAGGTTAGGGTGGCCGGGACCGAGGATGACGAAGCGGTCATCACCGACGACGAGGAGACGGCGCACGACAAAGCCCCGTCCGGGGATGAGGGGGCGGCCACCGAGCCAGAGGCCGACGAGGAGGCCGTCGACGAGCTTCCCCTCGTACCAGTACAGCGGTCGGTCCGCACCGAATTCGCCGCCGCTTTGGTCCCGTCGCGAAAGCATAACGAAGAGCCGGCAGCGGCCCTCGAACCGCCCGCTCCGCCGGTGACCGACCCCGTCCGCGAGGCCGGTCCAGCCAGCAAGGCCAAGGCGGCGGAGAAGCCCTCCCCGCCGAAGCCCTCCGATAAAGTCAAGGAGACCCCGTCCAAGGCTCCGGCCAAGGGCGATCAGACGAAAGCTACGCCCAAGCCGGCGGCGACCGGGAAGGTCCCCGCCAAGGCGGTCAAGAGCGCCTCGAAAGCCAAGGAGCTCAAGGCCAAGACCTCGGTGAAGCTCAAGACCAAGCCGGCGACGGCAAAGACGGTCAAGCTGACATCGACCAAGGCGAAAGCCTCCAAGACCGGGACCGCCGCCAAGGCGTCGGCCAAGCCGGCCGCCCGCGGCGCGAAACCGGCTCCCAAGGCGGCCGTGATGGCCGGTAAGTCGGCGGGACGGTCGACCCCCAAGGCGACCGCGCCGGCCAAGAAGGCCGTCGCGCCGGCGAAGGCCCCGGCCAAGGCCCCGGCCAAGGCCCCGGCCAAAGCCCCGGCCAAAGCCCCGGCCAAGGCCCCGGCCAAGGCCCCGGCCAAGGCCCCATCTAAGGCCCCGGCGAAGGGCAAGTCCCCGACTTCCCGGGCCAAGCGCTAGACCGACGGGTCACGGGTTGACCCTAAGCAGGGCTGTTCCACAAGCCGAAAGGGGATAAGGCCTTGTTGGATGTCAGGAATTTCGATTCGATGCGGATCGGGCTGGCCTCTCCGGACCAAATCCGCGCCTGGTCGCGCGGTGAAGTCAAGAAGCCCGAGACGATCAACTATAGGACCCTCAAGCCCGAACGGGACGGCCTCTTCTGCGAGCGGATCTTCGGGCCGACTCGCGATTGGGAGTGCCATTGCGGCAAGTACAAGCGGGTCCGCTACAAGGGCATCATCTGTGACCGCTGCGGGGTCGAAGTCACTCGGGCCAAGGTCCGCCGGGAGCGGATGGGCCACATCGAACTGGCCGCGCCAGTCTCTCACATCTGGTACTTCAAGGGCATCCCCAGCCGGATGGGACTCCTTCTGGACATGTCCCCCCGGGCTCTGGAGAAGGTCCTCTACTTCGTGGCCTACATCGTCACCGACCCCGGCAACACGCCCCTCGTCCAGAAGCAGATCCTGACCGAAAGCGAGTACCGCGACTATCGCGAGAAGTACGGAAACGCTTTCAAGGCCGGGATGGGCGCCGAGGCGATCAAACGGCTGCTCGAAGAGATGGACATGGAGCAGCTGTCGAAGGAGCTTCGGGCCGAGCTCAAGCAGGTCTCCGGGCAGCGCAAGATCCGGGCCATCCGCCGACTGGAAGTCGTCGAGGCCTTCCTGAAGTCCGGCAACCGGGCGGATTGGATGATCCTCGACGTCGTCCCGGTCATTCCGCCGGAGCTTCGGCCCATGGTACAGCTGGACGGCGGTCGCTTCGCCACCTCCGATCTGAACGACCTTTACCGACGGGTGATCAACCGGAACAACCGCCTGAAGAGGCTCTTGGACCTGGGCGCCCCGGACATCATCGTCCGCAACGAGAAGCGGATGCTCCAGGAGGCTGTCGACGCCCTGATCGATAACGGGCGTCGCGGGCGCCCGGTCACCGGCCCCGGCAACCGCCCACTCAAGTCCCTGTCCGACATGCTCCGCGGGAAGCAGGGGCGTTTCCGCCAGAACCTCCTCGGCAAGCGGGTCGACTACTCTGGCCGTTCCGTCATCGTCGTCGGCCCCGAGCTGAAGATGCATCAGTGCGGCCTGCCCAAAGAGATGGCCCTCGAGCTCTTCAAGCCCTTCGTCATGAAGAAGCTGGTCAACGACGGCCACGCCCACAACATCAAGAGCGCCAAACGGATGGTCGAACGGGTCAAGGACCAGGTCTGGGACGTCCTCGAGGAGGTCATCAAGGAGCACCCCGTCCTCCTCAACCGGGCCCCGACCCTGCACCGTCTGGGCATCCAGGCCTTCGAGCCGATGCTCGTCGAAGGCCGGGCCATCCAGATCCATCCGCTGGTCTGCACGGCTTACAACGCCGACTTCGACGGCGACCAGATGGCCGTCCACGTCCCCCTCTCGGCGGAGGCTCAGGCCGAGGCAAGGATCCTGATGATGTCCTCGGGCAACATCCTCAACCCCAAGGACGGGTCCCCGGTCGTCACCCCGACCCAGGACATGGTCCTCGGGACCTACTACCTGACCCTCGAGAAGCCCGGAGCCAAGGGCGAGGGCAAGATCTTCTCCTCCCTCGACGAGGCCACCCTGGCCTACGATTTCGGTGAGGTCGACCTGCACGCCAAGATCAAGGTCAAGTACGAGGGCGAGCGGTTGGAGACGACCGTCGGCCGGCTGATCATCAATCAGCGGTTGCCGGTGCCACTTCGTTACATCAACCGGGTCGTCGATCGCCAGATGCTGGGGAAGATCGTCGCCAGGTGCTATCGCGTCCTCGGCAACGCCGAAACGGCCAAGATGCTTGACGGGATCAAGGAGCTCGGGTTCAAGTATGCCACCCGGGCCGGGATGACCATCTCGATCTCGGACATCGAGGTCCCCAAGGAGAAGGAACAGATCCTGGCCGATGCCGAGTCCCGGGTGGAAGAGATCGAGAACCAGTACAAGCAGGGTCTGATCACTTACACCGAGCGGTATCAGAAGGTCATCAGCGTCTGGGAAGAAGCCAAGAACCGGGTGACCGAGGCCCTGGTCAAGGGGCTCGACCGATTCAACCCGGTCTACATGATGTCGATCTCCGGGGCCCGCGGAAACATCGGTCAGATCTCTCAGCTGGCCGGGATGCGCGGGTTGATGGCCGACCCGTCGGGCCGGATCATCGAGTTGCCCATCCGGGCCAACTTCCGCGAAGGCCTGACCGTGCTGGAGTACTTCACTTCCACCCACGGCGCCCGGAAAGGTCTGGCCGACACGGCCCTCCGAACCGCCGATTCGGGCTACCTGACCCGCCGCCTGGTCGATGTCTCCCAGGACGTTATCATCCGTGAAGACGACTGCGGGACGACGGTGGGCGTGCCGGTCAAGGAGATCCGCGACGGCAACGAAGTCATCGAGTCACTGCATGACCGGATCCTCGGTCGGATGGCCGTCGTCCGGATCGTCGATCCCAACACCGGCGACTTGATCGTCGAGGCCAACGAGGAGATCAACGAGGAGGACGCCGACCGGATCATCGAGGTCGGGATCGAAGAGGTCATGATCCGCTCCGTCCTGACCTGTAAGTCGCGCTTCGGGGTCTGCCGGAAGTGCTACGGCCGCAACCTGGCCACCGGTATGTTGGTCGACGTCGGCGAGTCGGTCGGGACCATCTCGGCCCAGTCCATCGGCGAGCCCGGCACCCAGCTGACGATGCGAACGTTCCACACCGGCGGCGTCGCCGGCGACGACATCACCCAGGGTCTCCCCCGCGTCGAGGAGCTCTTCGAGGCCCGCAAGCCCAAGGGTCAAGCCATCATCTCCGAACTCGACGGGGTCCTCAAGCTCGGCGAGAACAAGGGTCGCCGGGAGGCCATTGTCACCACCGACGAGGGCGAGTCCATGGCCTACGCGGTCCCCTTCGGGGCCCGTCTGGCGGTCAAGGACGGGTCCAGGGTTCAGGCCGGCGACGAGCTGACCGAGGGCTCGATCAACCCGCACGATCTCCTCAAGGTGAAGGGACTCCGCGGTGTCCAGCTGTATCTGCTCCATGAGGTCCAGAGAGTCTACCGCCTACAGGGCGTGGACATCAACGATAAGCACATCGAGATCATCATTCGACAGATGCTACGCAAGGTCAAGGTGGACGACCCCGGCGCCACCGAGCTCCTTCCGGGAGGCCTGATTGACGTCTTCGACTTCGAGGACGAGAACGAACGGGCCATCCAGAACGGCGGCGAGCCGGCGGTCGCCAAGCCGATCCTCCTCGGCATCACCAAAGCCTCCCTGGCCACGGACTCCTTCCTCTCGGCGGCCTCCTTCCAGGAGACCACCAGGGTGCTGACGGAGGCGGCCTGCAAGGGCAAGAACGATCCGCTCCTCGGCCTGAAGGAGAACGTCATCATCGGCAAGTTGATCCCGGCCGGCACGGGCATGTCCCGCTACCGCAGCATCAGGGTCCTGACCCTCGACGAGGAAGGCAACCCGCTGCCCGAGACCGAATCGATGGTCGGGGGGGAGCCGGACGCTGCGGCCTTGCCGCCCGGCATGGCCTTGGCCCTCAACCCCGACGTAGATGTGCCGGTCCAGGCCGGCCGGCCCGGCGACGAAGCGGCCCCGGCGGCCGTCGCCGCCGACCACGGGCCGACTCCGGAGACCGGAGCCGCCAACGGAGGCGACGTCGGTGCCGGCAAAGATGAAGGGTAGACCAACGGTTTAAGGCCACCCGTCCATCGCAGAATAAAGCCCGGCGGGGCCGAATGACGGCCCCCGCCGGGGTGAATTCAAATTGACAGCCCTTTTTTGCGGTGTTACAATATGAAAGTGTCTGTCGCTCCTTGAAGCAAAAACGGCGCGTGGCCAGGGGAGGGCCGAGAGAATGCCCCTTGAACAGCTACGCCAGGCTCGGACCAGGACCATTGGAACCAAGCAGACCCTGAAGGCCATTCAAAAAGGCCAGGCTAAGGTAGTTTTTGTGGCCGGGGACGCGGATGAGAAGGTCATTCGCGAAGTCGTCCGTGGATGCGAAGAAAAGGCGATCCCGGTCGTCCGGGCCGAATCCATGGCCGCCCTCGGCAAAGCGTGTGGGATCGAGGTCGGCGCGGCTTCGGCGGCGATTGTTGGAGAGTAAGACACACCAGGATGCGTGTTCTAAGGAAGAGCCATTGAGCACCTATCGAGGGGGGGTGGACGAGGATGCCAACCATCAGCCAACTCGTTCGCAAGGGAAGAATGCCGGTCCATTATAAGTCCAAGGCCCCGGCGCTCAAGAGTAGCCCACAGCGCCGCGGCGTCTGCACGCAGGTCCGGACGACTGCTCCGAAGAAGCCGAATTCGGCTCTCCGGAAGATCGCCCGCGTCCGCCTGACGAACGGCATCGAAGTGACGGCCTATATCCCGGGCGTCGGACACAACCTGCAAGAGCACTCGGTGGTAATGGTCCGCGGCGGCAGAGTCAAGGACCTCCCCGGCGTCAGGTATCATATCATCCGTGGGACCCTGGACTCCGCCGGAGTCCAGAACCGGATGCAGGGTCGCTCCAAGTACGGCGCCAAGCGGCCCAAGAAGTAGCCTGTAAGGGGGTTCGCCCGTCATGCCCAGAAGGGGTTCGGTCGAGCGCCGGGAGGTCACTCCCGACCCGATCTACCACAGCTTGAACGTCTCTCGGTTCGTCAACAAGATCATGTACAGCGGTAAGAAAGTGACCGCTCAAGGCGAATTCTACCGGGCCATGGAGATCATCAAGGAGAAGTCCGGCAAGGATCCGCTGGAAGTGTTTGAACAGGCGATCAAGAACGCCATGCCGGTCCTCGAGGTCAAGGCCCGCCGGGTCGGCGGCGCCACCTACCAGGTCCCGGTCGAAGTGCGGGCCGACCGCCGGCTGGCCCTGGCGTTGCGCTGGTTGATCCAGTACTCTCGGGCCCGCGGCGAGCGGGGATTCGAGAACAAGCTGGCGGCCGAGTTGATGGACGCCGCGGCCAACACCGGGTCGACCGTCAAGAAGAGGGAAGACACGCACAAGATGGCTGAAGCCAACAAGGCTTTCGCCCATTATCGCTGGTAGTAAGCGAGGGGTAGCTCGCCGGGCAGGTCCGCCAGAGAGGCGAGCCGACGGTCGCAAAGAACCCCTCGACGGAGAGGGGGGGATGGGATGTCCAGGGAACACTCACTTGAGAAGACCAGAAACATCGGCATCATGGCCCATATCGACGCGGGCAAGACGACGACCACCGAGCGGATCCTCTTCTACACCGGACGGGTCCACCGGATGGGCGAGGTTCATAACGGCGCGGCGACGATGGACTGGATGGTCCAGGAACAGGAACGTGGAATCACCATCACCTCGGCCGCGACGACCTGCTACTGGCGGGATCATCGTGTCAACATTATAGACACACCAGGACACGTTGATTTTACCGTCGAAGTCGAGCGGTCCCTCCGGGTCCTCGACGGGGCGGTGGCCGTCTTCTGCGCCAAGGGCGGGGTTGAGCCCCAGTCCGAGACGGTCTGGCGACAGGCTGACCGGTACAAGGTCCCGCGGATCGCCTACGTCAACAAGATGGACATCGTCGGGGCCGACTTCTTCCGGGTCATCGCGATGATGAAGAGCCGCCTCAAGGCCGTTCCCGTGGCCGTCCAACTGCCCATCGGCAGCGAGGACACCTTCCGCGGGGTCATCGACCTGGTCAGCGACAAAGCTCTCATCTGGACCGACGAACTGGGAACCCACGTGGTGACCGAGGATGTCCCGGCCGATCTCAAGGAGAGTAAGCGGAAGTACCGCGAGGCCCTCTTCGAGGCGGCGGCCGACTTCGATGAGACCCTGATGGTCCGGTACCTCGAAGGGACGCCGATCTCGCCCGACGAGATCAGGGCCGCCCTCCGTCGGGGAACCCTGGCCGGCAAGATCGTCCCGGTCATCTGTGGGACATCGTACCACAACAAGGGCGTCCAATCCTTGCTCGACGCGATCATCGACTACCTGCCGTCGCCGCTCGATGTCCCGCCGGTCATCGGCCACCATCCGCGCAAGGAAGACCAGGAGGAGATCAGGCAGGCCAGCGATGACGAGCCCTTCTGCGCCCTGGCCTTCAAGATCGCCACCGATCCCTACGTCGGTAAGCTGGGCTTCCTGAGGGTCTACTCGGGAGTCCTGAAGACTGGTTCGTACGTCTACAACGCCTCCCGCGACCGCAAGGAGAGGATCGGGCGGGTCGTCCGGATGCACGCCAACCACCGCGAAGACGTCGACGAGATCCGCACCGGCGACATCGCCGCGGCCGTCGGTCTCAAGGAAGTGACCACCGGGGACACCCTCTGCGAGGAGAACCACCCGCTTGTCCTCGAACGGATGGAGTTCCCGCAGCCGGTCATCGACGTGGCCATCGAGCCGAAGACCAAGGCCGACGAGGATAAGTTGACCCTCTCGCTGATGAAGCTGTCCGAGGAGGACCCGACCTTCCGGTTCCACACCGACCCCGACACCGGCCAGACGATCATCTCCGGGATGGGCGAATTGCACCTCGAGATCATCGTCGACCGCCTGGTCCGCGAATTCAAGGTCGAGGCCAACGTCGGCCGGCCCCAGGTTGCTTACAAGGAGACCATCCGCGCCAAGGCCAAGGCCGAGGGGCGGTTCGTCCGCCAGACCGGCGGCCGCGGGCAATATGGCCACGTCGAGATCGAGATTGAGCCGCTGGCAGTGGAAAAGGGCTTCGAATTCGAAAACAAGATCGTCGGCGGGGTCATCCCCAGGGAGTTCATCCCGTCCGTTCAGGCCGGCATCAAAGAGGCCATGGACTCGGGCGTCCTGGCCGGATACCCGACCATCGGGGTCAAGGCCACCCTCATCGACGGCTCCTACCACGAAGTCGACTCGTCCGAAGTGGCCTTCAAGATTGCCGGCAGTCTGGCCTTCAAGAACGCCGCCGAGAAAGCCAAGCCGGCCATTCTCGAACCGGTGATGAAGGTCGAGGCGGTGGTCCCCGAGGAGTACATGGGTGAAGTGATCAACGACTTCAATGCCCGGCGGGGCCGCATCGACCAGATGGAGCAACGAGCCGGAGCGCAGGTCATCAGGGCCTTCGTACCGTTGGCGGCGATGTTCGGTTACGCCACGGACCTCCGCTCGAAGACTCAGGGCCGAGGGGTTTATTCGATGGAATTCTACCGTTACGAAGAAGCCCCGAAGCCGATTTCTGAGACGGTCATCGCTCAGGCCACCGGGCGCGGCTAGGCAAAGCGCCGCGCTGCCGGAGCCGCGGGAATAGGGGCCCCAAGGAACGGCCCTTGAAGATAGGCAGACCTCTTCGAACATCCTTTTCAGACGAGACGAGGGTAAGGAGGAAATCAAATGGCCAAGAAAAAGTTTGAGCGGACGAAGCCCCACGTGAACATCGGAACCATCGGACACGTGGACCACGGCAAGACGACCCTGACGGCGGCGATCACGAAGGTCCTCGCCAACTCTGGGTTCGCTGAGTTCGTACCGTTCGATCAAATCGACAAGGCTCCCGAAGAGAAGGCCCGGGGGATCACCATCAACACGGCCCACGTCGAG
>DASXUT010000187.1 GCA_036504675.1 Bacillota bacterium
TAGTGAATTGTGCCATGGGCGAGAGGTCCACCCCTCCTACTTGTGTTTGTGCTCGCAACCAAACACTTCGGAGAGGAACCCTCTCGTCCCTCTTTCTGCCCAGGTCTCCTACTTCAGACCAACATTAACTTTACTCACACCCCGTTCCTGTTTATCGAAGGTCAGTCTTCGCCGCGTTTCAGCAGCCGAGACAGGGCCTCGACGGCCAGTTCGTATGAGATCGGTCCCAGGCCGGCGATGATCGCCCGGGCACCGGCAGCGGTCACCGATCGACGACGGAATGACTCGCGAGCGAAGATGTTGCTCAAGTGTACCTCGATCACTGGCAAAGGGCAAGCGCTGATGGAATCGGCAAGGGCGATCGAGTAGTGCGTGTAGGCCGCCGGGTTGATGACGATGCCGGTGTAGCCTTCGTCGTCCGCATGGTTGATGGCCCTGATGAGCTCGCCTTCCCCGTCGTGCTGGCGGCAATCGCAGGTCAGACCGAGGGCCGCCGCGCGGTCGGCGATCATCTTGTCGAGCTGGGCCAAGGTCGTGTGGCCGTAGATGGCCGGTTCCCGCCGCCCGAGGATGCCGAGGTTCGGGCCGTGCAAGACCAGGATGCGCGGGGATTCATTCATCGCTTGCTGCACCTCGCTAAGTCAGACGTGGTTCAAAGCGAATCGACCATTTCGACGCAGGCGCGTCGCACCTCTTGAGGATCGACCTGGTAATCCAGGTCGACCCGGCCGGAGCCGAGCGGCAGGACCAGGCGTAGCGCGCCGCCGCGGTTCTTCTTGTCCCCAGCCAGGCGCCGCAGGAACTCGTCTTCGGGCTCGTCGGCGAAGGCCCGGGCGCCGGGGGCGAGCGATAGTCCCAGCGCGTCGTACCCGCGGAGCAGCCGCGGCCAGAGTCCGGACGGGGCCATCCCCGCCGCGACGGCCATCCGAGTGGCCACGGCCATCCCGAAGGCCACCGCGTCGCCATGGGCCAGGCGCGCATTGGCGGATGGCCCAGGCGGCTGACCGGCCGGCGGCGAGGCCTCGGAGGCCGTCTCGAGGGCATGCCCCACCGTGTGGCCGAGGTTAAGGCGGCGGCGCTCGCCTTGTTCGGTCGGGTCAGCCTCGACGACCGCGGCCTTGGCCCGGACGCAGCGGGCCACGACTTCGGCCAGGGCCGTCGGCCGGCGCCCGAGGATCGCCGGGGCTTCCGATTCTAGCCGGTCCAGCAGGTCCGAGTCGCAGGCGAGCCCGTACTTGACCACTTCCGCCAGCCCCTGCCGAAACTCTTCGTCGGGCAGGCAGAGGAGCGGTTCGACGGCGGCGAAAACGAGGGCAGGCGGGTGGAAGGCGCCGACGAGGTTCTTCAGACCGGCCAGGTTGACCGCCGTCTTGCCGCCGATGGCGCTGTCGACCTGGGCCAGGAGCGTCGTGGGAACCTGGACAGCGGCGATGCCCCGCATGTAGACGGCGGCCGCGAAACCGGCCAGGTCGCCGACGACCCCGCCGCCGAGGGCCACGACGGCCCCGTCCCGGCCGACCCCGGCCGACGCCATCCGGCAGAGCACCCCTTCAAGGTGGGATAGGGTCTTGGCGTCTTCCCCGGCCGGAACGACGGCTTCGACCCCGGACCACTGGCCGAACAGCGCCGCCGTATGGTCGTCGGCCACGGTGAACAGCCGGGAAGCAGCCAGGTCGGCCAACCGGCCGGGGAGGTCGGCCGGGGCGGCCCCGATGACGACCTCGTGGCCCTGGGCTTTGACGGTGCGGGCCGGCGGCCGGTCGACCGGCCGAAGCCCGGCCCCGACGCACAGCTCGAGGAGGCGGTCGGCGGTCTCCTCCGGTGACAGCGAGGTCGTATCCAGCCGGGCGTCGCCCAGGGTGTACCGCTCATGCCTGGCCCGCAGCAGCCCTTCGACCTTCTCCCGGAGGTCGCCGGCCGACAGGAGCGGCCGCTCGCCAGCTTCCGTCGAACACCCGACCCGCGTGACGATGGTCTCCGGAGAGGCGGTAAGGGTTACGACCAGCGACCGGTCGGCCAGGCCGCGGTAGTTGTCGCGGTCCAGGAACGTCCCCCCGCCGGTGGCGATGACCGCCCGGCGCAGCCGGGAGGCCCATCGGACGGCCTGGCGCTCGGCCCGGCGGAAGCCGGCCTCGCCGTCGTCGGCGAAGACCTGCGCCACCGTCCGGCCCGCGGCCGCCTCAACCGCCCGGTCCAGGTCGAGGAAGGGCAGGCCGAGGCGGTCGGCCAGGAGCCGACCGGCCCTGGTCTTGCCGGTTCCCATGAACCCGGTGACGACGACTCGCTCGGGGGTCATGGCTTTTCCCCCCGGTCAACGTCCCGGCCGAACCCCCGGGTGACAATCTCCTCGAGGTAGCCGGCGAAGGCCCGTTTTGTCTGGCCGAGGCTGTCCCCGCCGAACTTCTCAAGCCAAGCCCGGGCCAGCTCGAAGGCGACGACGGCCCCTCCGACGACGGCCGCGGCAGGGACGGCGCAGGTGTCGCCCCGCTCCTTGAGGGCCGGGGCGGGTTGGCCCGTGGCCAGGTCGACTGAGGCCAGCGGCCGGCCCAGGGTCGGGATGGGCTTCATCGCCGCGCTGACGACCACCGGTTGGCCGTTGGTGACCCCACCTTCGATGCCCCCGGCGTGATTGGTGGGCCGGACGAAGCCCGGTTCGATGACGTCGTGAGCCCGTGAACCGGGGAGCCCGGCCAGGGAGAAGCCGTCCCCGATCTCGACCCCCTTGATCCCGGGGATGCTCATCAGGGCGCCGGCCAGACGGCCGTCCAGCCGGCGGTCGGCCTGGACGTGGCTGCCCAGTCCGGGCGGGACTCCGAGGGCCGCGACGACGAAGGTCCCACCGAGGGTGTCGCCTTCGGCGGCCGCCGCCTTGATCGCCTCGACCATCGCCTCGCCCGTCGGCGGGTCGGGGCAGCGGACTTGGGAAGCGGCCGCGGCCGCCCAGGCCGCTCGGTAGTCCGAGGGCAGGACGGGCAGGCGGGCCGGCCCGATGGCTGTGGCGAAGGCCCCGACCTCGACCCCGAAGACGGCCAGGAAGCCTTCGGCCAGGGCGCCCGCGGCCACGCGGGCGGCCGTCTCGCGGGCGCTGGCCCGCTCGATCACGTCCCGGAGGTCGGCGTGCCCGTACTTCAAGGCCGCGGCCAGGTCGGCGTGGCCCGGCCGGGGCGTCGTGACCGGCGGGCGCTGATCCAGGCCCAGCCAATTAGGAGCGTCGAGGTTGGCGATGCTGAAGGCCACCGGGCCGCCGGTGGTCCGGCCGCGCCGCAACCCGCCGAGGGGGGTGGCGTGGTCCCGTTCGATCCTCTGACGTCCGCCCCTTCCAAAGCCCTCCTGCCGGCCGGCCAGGGCCCGGTCGATGGAGCTGAGGTCCACCGGCACGCCGGCAGGTAGGCCCTCGATGATGACGGTCAGTGACGGGCCGTGGGATTCCCCAGCCGTCAGGTAGCGTAACATGGCCGGCTCCTTTCGCCGAAGACGACGGCGCGCATGATTTCGAGGGGGGCCGCCCGTCCGGTCCAGAGGGTGAATGAGGCGGCCCCTTGGGCGACGAGGACTTCCCGCCCGTCGACGACCCGGCAACCGGCCGCCCCGGCCGCCTGTAGCAGCGGCGTGGGTTCGCGACCGTAGACCAGGTCGAGGACGGCCGGCGGGGTCTCCCCCCCGCCCACCAGGCCGGACATCTCGTCGAGCAGCCTGAGCCCCGCCCAATCCTCGGGCGACCTCAGCGAGGTGGCATTGATCAGGGCACCCACGGGTCCCCGGTCGAAGGCCCGGCGGAGGGCGATGCTCTGCAGGGGGCCGACCTCAGCCCGCAGGCCCAGACGCCCGGCTTTCTCGGCCAGGGCCTCGGCCGGGCCCGCGGAGCGGCTGAGGATGACCAGCCTGGCCAGGCCGGATGAGTCGGCCGAACCCTTTGTGCCGGCCGGCGAGGCCAGGGCGACGACGGCCGCGGCGGCCGCCCCGCCGGCCCCGAACAGAATGGCCGACGGGTC
>DASXUT010000188.1 GCA_036504675.1 Bacillota bacterium
CCGCCCTCCGGACCGTGGACCCCGCTCGGCGGGCGCAGGCCTACGCCGAAGTGATGGGGGCCATTGATGCCCGGATCCCTTGGGTGCCACTGTTGGGCCAGGCCGGCCTCGTGGTCGCCAAACCGGGGCTCTCCGGACTGACCCTCGGGGGGGCCGACGAGGTCCTCCTGTACGGGGCCTATTGGCAGCCGTCACGCTGAGATCACCCGCTGGTTGCCCCAGACCGTGTCCGAACGGGACTTCCGCAACTGGGCGGCGAACAAGATGATCAGGCCGACGACCATCCCCGAGGACCTGCCTGAATTGCTGCTGGAGCAGGCGACCGCGCGTGAAGCCTTGAGGATATCCGTCGAGCAGCATCGCCAGTTGGCCGTCACCTTGCGGGGAGGGCAGCAAAAGCGGACCTTCGACGACGCCCTGAGCCAGTCGATGACGGGGCAGCCGCTATTGAAGACGGGGACGATCGACCTGATCATCGGGAGCGGTGGCGTCCTCTCCAATGCCCCCCGCCGCGCCCAGGCCGCCCTGATCCTCATCGACGCCTTTGAGCCCGGCGGCATCTGCCGGCTCTACGTGGACAGTCTCTTCATGCTCCCGCACCTCGGCGTCGTGTCGGAGGTCGATCCGGACATCGCCCTCGAGGTCTTCGAGAAAGATTGCCTCGTCCCCCTGGGTACCTGCCTCGCCCCGATGGGCCGGACCAGACCGGGCCAAACCATGCTGCGGCTGACCATGACCACGCCGAGCGGGGGGACGATCGTCGCGGAGGTCGCCGGCGGCAGCCTGAAAGTCATTCCCCTGCCGGTCGGCGGGACGGCCAGGGTTGTCGCCGAACCGGTCCGGGGCATCGATCTCGGACGCGGTCCCGGCCGGCGGGTGGAGGGACTGGTGGGTGGTGGTGTCGTCGGGCTGATCCTGGACGGCCGGGGCCGTCCGCTCTTCCTGCCGAAGGACCCCGAGCAACGTTCACGGAGTCTCATCGACTGGTGGCGAGCCATGGAGGCCTATCCCCTGGACCACTTGAGGGGCGCCGTTTGGTGCCAGGGGGGGGACGGACCATGAACGAGCCTTCGGCGCCCAGGCCGGGCGGCGGGAACATCATCCGGTCACGTGGTCGAAGTCCCGGTGGAACGGCGGCTCCTGGAAACCGAGGTCCGCTCCAAGGTGGTCCGCGTGCGCTGGGACGACGGTAGGTTCGTCGACGTGCCGTTGGCCAACGTCGGGGTGGTCTGAAGCGGCGGGGCGTCCGGCGCCAACGACTGATCGATGCCGCCCCGTCCCTGCGTTGCAGGCCGTCCGCGGCCTTTCCCGGCGGCCGGTGGCTGAACCTGCTGCAAGCTGGGAGGCCATTGCTTGACGGGTTTTCCGGCGAGTGGTAAAATGTACTCGTTGTGCGTCAGTTCTCTGATGGCACAACTGTTGGAAAGACATACTTGCGGGCTCGGCGGTCGAGACTAGATACCGGGACGGCTCCGCTCAGCGGCGCCGGCGGAATCCCTCCGATCAGCCCGTCATACGGGGAGTTGTCAGATGGCTACTCGATGCGATATCTGCGGAAAAGGCCCCATCACCGGAAGAGCGATCATTCGCCGGGGCGCGGCCAAACGTCGCGGCGGCGCCGGTCAGAAGATCACCGGTACGACCCTTCGCCGCCAATACCCCAACGTCCAGACGGTGCGGATCGTGGTCAACGGCACGCCGCGCAAGCTGAACGTCTGCACGAGCTGCCTAAAGGCCGGCAAGATTGAAAGGCTCCGGATGGGGGCCAAGGTCTGAGCGAGGCAGGAAAGGACCGCAAGGTCCTTTTTTGATGCATCATGCTTGACCCCGGCCGCTGGCTACAGGCGACCGGTTTCTTATGTAAAACAGAGAGACGGCTGGGCGATGTCGACATAACGTCACAAAGAACCACGCCTAGCTGCTCTTATATAATGAAGGGCCGAGCCGGGAAAAAGAGAGGAAAAAGCCCGCCGCCGTCGAAAGCAAGCCGCCCGCAACACCCGGGGGGAGGCAGGACGATGACGGTGGCGAAGCTCTTGGCCCTAAGTTCGATACCCGGTCTTGGGCCGCGCCGGATGGCCGACCTCCTGGCGGCCTTCGGATCGATCGGAGCCCTCTTCGAAGCCCGGGCCGAGATTGTCAGGCTCGCGGCCAGGCTGCCGGCGGAGGCCGCGACCGAGTTCCAGCCGAGCGCCCTCGAGCGGCGGCTTCGCGACGCCGAGGCTGAGCTCAGACGTCTTGGCGATGAGGGGGGCTGGGCGGTCGGCCTTGACGACCCCGACTACCCCGCCTTGCTGAGAACCATCCCCGACCCACCGCCGGTCCTCTTCGGGGTCGGCCGACGGCAGGCCCTCACTGAGCGGGCGGTGGCCGTCGTCGGCACGCGACGGGCGACGCCGTATGGGGCGGCCGCGGCGAAGATCGTCGCCGGAGACTTGGCCTCCGCGGGGCTGGTCGTGGTCAGTGGACTGGCTCGTGGCATCGACGCCATCGCCCATCAGGCGGCCCTGGACGAGGGTGGCTCGACCGTCGCCGTCCTGGGCTCCGGTCTTGGGCGGGTCTACCCGTGGGAGAACCGTGGGCTGGCCAGGGCGATCCGGGACGGCGGAGCCGGGGCCGTGGTCTCCGAGCACGTCTGGGAAACCGATCCGCGGCCGGGCAACTTCCCGGCCCGCAACCGGGTGATCAGCGGTGTCTCGCTGGCCGTCGTGGTCGTGGAGTCAGATGAGAAGGGCGGTGCCCTGATCACCGCCGATTGTGCTCTCGAGCAGGGCCGGGAGGTGTTGGCCGTACCCGGCCCGATCACCAGCCGATTCAGCCGAGGTCCTCATGCCCTGGTTTACGACGGCGCGAAGATGGTCAGGTCGGGCCAGGACGTCCTGGAGATCCTGGGGATTCCTGCCCGCGCGCCGACCGGGGCGCGGAGCGGAGCGAAGGAGCCGGCGGGGCCGATGGCCCGCGAGGCGCTGATCGTCCTGACTGCCTTGGATGTACTGCCCACCAGCCTCGATGAGTTGATCGAACGGACCGGGCTTGCCCCCGAAGCGGTGGCCGCCGTCACCAGCATCTTGGAGGTCGACGGCCTGGTACGAAGGATGCCCGGGCCGGTCTTCGTTCGGCTCAACAGTTGAGTCTTGGGAGTCCCACCTAGGAGGTAGCCCATTGGCGAAGCCGCTGATCATCGTGGAGTCTCCGGCCAAGGCCCGGACGATCGAGAAGTTCCTCGGCCGCCGCTACACGGTCAAGGCCTCGATGGGACATGTCCGCGATCTCCCGAAGAGCCAGTTCGGGGTGGATGTTGACGACGATTTCCGACCCAAGTACATCACCATCCGGGGCAAGGGCGAAGTCCTCAAGACGCTGCGGGACAGCGCCAAGAAGGCGAACAAGGTCTTCTTGGCCACCGACCCCGACCGCGAGGGCGAGGCGATCTCCTGGCATCTCGCCGCCGTCCTCGGCCTCGGCGACGACTGCGAATGCCGGGTCGAGTTCCATGAGATCACCAAGGACGCCGTGACCAGGGCGATCAAGAAGCCTCGCTCCATCGACACCCATTTGGTCGACGCCCAACAAGCCCGGAGGATCCTCGACCGGATCGTCGGCTACCGGCTCTCGCCCCTCCTCTGGCGCAAGGTCCGCCGCGGCCTGTCGGCCGGCCGGGTCCAGTCGGTCGCCGTACGGCTGATCACCGACCGCGAGGAAGAGATCAAGCGCTTCGTCAAAGAGGAATACTGGACCATCGAGGCGCGCCTCAAGACGTGGGCCGACGGGCAGGCCTTCTTGGCTCGTTACGTGGGGCCGGAAGGGCAGAAGGTCGACCTGAAGACCGGCGCCGAGGTCGACCGGATCCTGGCCGACCTGCGGCCGGCCTCCTTCACCGTGTTGTCGGTGAAGCGACGGGAGAGGCACCGCTCGCCGGCCCCGCCCTTCACCACCTCCAGCCTGCAGCAGGAGGCTTCTCGCAAGCTGGGGTTCACCGTCCGCCGGACGATGGCCCTGGCTCAGCAGCTCTATGAGGGCCTGGATCTGGGCCCGGCCGGAACCGTCGGTCTGGTGACCTATATCCGGACCGACTCCACCCGCGTCGCCGACGAGGCCCATCGCGAGGCCAGGGCCCTGATCAAGGAACGCTTCGGGGCCGATTTCGTGCCGTCCGAGCCGCGGGTCTATGAGGACAGGCGGGGGGCCCAGGGGGCCCACGAAGCGATCCGGCCGACCAGCCTGGACCGCAGCCCGGAGTCGGTCAAGGAGTCTCTCACCCCGGAGCAATACAAACTCTACCGGCTGGTCTGGGAACGTTTCCTGGCCAGCGAGATGAGTCAGGCCGTGCTGGACACGGTGACCGCCGACATCGCCGCGGGAAGACACTCCCTCCGGGCGACCGGCTCGACCGTCCGCTTCCCGGGCTTCATGGCCATCTACACCGAGGGGCAGGACGAGGAGCAAGGACCCGAGGAAGAGGAAGGACTCCTGCCGGAGCTGGCCGAGGGGCAGCCGCTCGAGGTCCAGAACCTCGATGGGCGCCAGCACTTCACCCAGGCACCCCCCCGGTATACCGAAGCGATGCTGGTCAAGGTCCTCGAGGAGAAGGGGATCGGCCGGCCCAGCACCTATGCCCCGATCATCGAGACCATTCAGTTCCGCGGGTACGTGGCCAAGGAGGACCGCCGCTTCCTCCCGACGAACCTCGGCACCCTCGTCATCGACCTGCTCAAGGAGCACTTTCCGAAGATCATCGATGTCGAGTTCACGGCTCAGCTGGAAGACCGACTTGACGAGATCGAGGCCGGTCGGAGGGAGTGGCAGAAGGTAGTCGGCGAGTTCTACGACCCCTTCGCCATCGACCTGTCCAGAGCCGAGGAGATCATCGGTCCGCTCGACCTGCCCGAGGAGGAGAGCGATCAGGTCTGCGACAAGTGCGGGGCCCGGATGGTGGTCAAGTATGGCCGCTTCGGCAAGTTCCTGGCCTGCCCGAAATTCCCGGACTGCAAGAACACCAAGCCGTTCGTCGAGGTCCTTCAGGCCAAGTGCCCATCCTGCGGGGCTCCGATGGTCGAACGCAAGAGCCGCAAGGGGCGGCGCTTCTATGGTTGCAGCGCCTACCCAGACTGCAGGTTCGTCTCCTGGCAGAAGCCTGTCGACCGGAACTGCCCGGAATGCGGGGCCTTCCTGGTCCAGCGGAAGAGCAAGGCCGAGGGCGACTACTACCAGTGCTCTAGAGAGGGCTGCGGCTACAAGGAGTACGGTGAGCCGGAAGGGACCGGGGGCGACTAGGAGGGGCGGGGGAGGGAGGGTCCTTGGAGTCGGTGATCATCGTCGGAGGGGGCCTGGCCGGCGCTGAGGCAGCCTGGCAGGCGGCGTCCCGCGGGGTCGCGGTAACCCTGCACGAGATGCGGCCCGGGAAGTCGACCCCGGCCCACCGCACCGGACTCCTGGCCGAGTTGGTCTGCTCGAACTCCCTGGGAGCCGATTCGGGCGACAACGCCCCGGGCCTGTTAAAACAGGAACTTCGGAGACTGGGATCGCTGATCATGAGGGCGGCCGACGAAAGCCGCGTTCCCGCCGGCAACGCCCTGGCGGTGGATCGCGGGACCTTCGCCGGCGCGGTCAGCCAGGCCATCGTGGGTCACCCGCTGATCCATGTGGTCAGGGAAGAGGTCGAAACCATCCCGGCGGCCGGACCGGCGATCATCGCCACGGGCCCGCTGACTTCAACGGCCATGGCCGATTCGATCGTCACCTTCACCGGCTCCGATGGCCTTTCGTTCTTCGATGCGGCGGCTCCGATGGTCGCCGCCGACAGCATCGACTACTCTAAGGTCTACCGGGCCTCGCGTTATGGTAAAGGTGGGGAGGACTACCTCAATTGCCCGCTGGACCGCCAGGAGTATCTGGCCCTGCGCCAGGCCCTCCTGGAGGCCGAGCGGCATCCGCCGGAGGACGTCGATAAGTCGGTCTTCTTCGAGGGCTGCCTGCCCGTTGAGGAGTTGGCCAGACGCGGCGAGGAGACCCTCCGTTACGGCCCGCTCAAGCCGGTCGGCCTGCCCAACCCTCGTGACGGCCGCACCCCCCATGCCGTCGTCCAGCTGCGTCAGGACAACCGTGAAGCGACCATCTTCAACCTGGTCGGCTTTCAGACCAGCCTGCGCTTCCCGGAGCAGAGGCGGGTCTTCAGGATGATCCCCGGGCTGGAGCAAGCTGAGTTCGTCCGCTACGGGGTCATGCACCGCAACACTTACCTGCGGTCGCCGGGCCTCCTCGGGCCGACCTTGGCCACCATCGAGCGCCCTGATCTCTTCTTTGCCGGGCAGATCACCGGGGTCGAGGGCTACCTCGAATCGACCGCCACCGGCCTGGTTGCCGGGATCAACGCGGCCCGTGGGCTTCGGGGACTTGAACCCGCCGGATTCCCACCGACGACGATGATCGGGGCCCTCTGCCGGTACGTCAGCGAGGCCGATCCCCATCATTTCCAACCGATGAATGCCAACTTCGGCCTGTTCCCCCCGGTGCCGGGGATCAAGAGGAGAGAGAAGAAACAATTCTTGATTTTGCGGGCGACGGAAGACCTTGGTAAGGTCTTGAATATTGTGAATTGAACTGGACACATCACCCCCGGGGTGCTACAATATGATGATGGATGGTCAGGGAGCCAAAGCTACCGAGCTCGAGGGGTACGTCGAGGGGTTTCTCACCACCCTCCGGACGGAGCGGGGTTTGGCCCAGAAAACCCTGGCCGCGTACCACATCGATCTCGGCCAGTTTTTTGCCTTTGTGGCCGGGGAGGACCCGGGTTTTGGAGCGCTTCGCCGCGGGCCCGCCGGCGCTTTGGAAGCCCCGGCCAGCAGCGAAGTAGCGGCGACCCGGGCGGCCAGGACCGGTCCCCTTGACTATCGGCTGATCCGGGCCTACCTTGGGGAACTCCAGCGACACGGTTTCAGTCGCCGGTCTGTCGCCCGGAAGCTGGCGGCCCTCCGGTCCTTCTTCAAGTACCTCGATCGGGAAGGGATCCTCCTCCGCAACCCGATGGTCGGTGTGGCCACCCCCCGTTTGGAGCGCAAGTTGCCACCGTTCCTCTACCAGAACGAGATAGAGAGCCTGCTGGCTCAGGCGGACGGAGGCACGGCCCTGGGCCTGCGGGACCGGGCCGTCCTCGAGTTGATCTACGGGTCCGGTCTGCGGGCTTCCGAAGCGGTCGGGTTGGACTTATCCCATCTGGACTTCGCCGATGAGTACGTCCGGGTCTTCGGGAAGGGTTCCAAGGAACGAATCGTCCCGATGGGAACGGCGTCCCTCAAGGCTCTCGGCGACTACCTGCGGGGAGGCCGCCCCCGGCTTACCGAGTCAGTGGGCGGGCCGTTGTTCGTCAACCGGTTCGGCCGGCGCCTGAGCGACCGTGGACTGCGACGGCTGCTCCAAAAGTACGTCCGGCAGACGGGCATCGCCCGGCATATCACGCCCCATGCCCTGCGCCATTCGATGGCCACCCACATGCTGGAGAACGGTGCCGACCTGCGGACCATCCAGGAGTTGTTGGGACACGCCAGTCTCTCGACGACCCAGATCTACACCCACGTCGGGAGGCGGCACCTCAAGAGACAATACGACCAGGCCCACCCGCGGGCCTAGGGGGAATCGGGAAGCGTGGAGGAGACGGGCCAGATAATGGGGACGACCATCGTCGCCATCCGGAGGAATGGTCAGGCGGCCATTGCCGGCGACGGCCAGGTGACGGTGGACAAGACGGTCTTGAAGCACCGGGCCAAGAAGGTCCGGCGGATTTATGGCGGCAAGGTTCTGGCCGGGTTCGCCGGGTCGGTGGCCGATGCCCTGACCCTGTTTGAGCGGTTCGAGGGGAAACTCGAGCAGTTCCAGGGCAATCTACCGCGGGCCGCCGTCGAGGTGGCCAAGGATTGGCGGACTGATCGGGCCTTGAGACGGCTTGAGGCGCTGCTCATCGTGATGGACCGCGATCATCTCCTGGTCGTGTCGGGGAACGGCGAGGTCATCGAGCCCGATGACGACATGGCGGCCATTGGCTCCGGAGGGCCATACGCATTGGCGGCGGCCAGGGCTCTGGCCAAGCACACCGTCCTCTCGGCGGCGGAGATCGCCCGTGAGGCCCTGGAGACGGCGGCTTCGATCTGCATCTACACCAATGACCAAATCACCGTCGAGGAGCTTTAGGCCATGGCGACCATGACTGAGGATTTCACCCCGCGCCAGATTGTGAAAGAACTGGACAAATACATCGTCGGCCAGGAGAAAGCCAAGCGCTCGGTGGCCGTCGCCCTGCGCAACCGCTACCGGCGTCGGCGTCTGCCTGCGGGGGCCCCGCTGAAAGACGAGATCGTCCCAAAGAACATCCTGATGATCGGGCCGACCGGCGTCGGCAAGACGGAGATCGCCCGCCGGCTGGCCAGGATGGTCGGGGCGCCGTTCGTCAAAGTCGAGGCGACCAAGTTCACCGAAGTCGGCTATGTCGGCCGGGATGTCGACTCGATGGTCCGCGATCTGGTCGAGACGTCAATCCGGATGGTCAGGGCCGAGCGGATGGCCACGGTTGAGGACAGGGCCATGGGCTTGGCCGAAGCCAGGCTGATCGAGGTCCTCGCCCCCATCCCGCGGCGGGAGGCCGCCTCGAGGAATCCCTTCGAGGCCCTTTTCGGGGGCCTGACTGGACAGCGGGAGACCCACGAAGACGACGATGACTTCCGGCACGAGCAGGTTGAAGCCGGCCGGCGAAGGGATGAGATCCGGCGGCGACTCGGGCTGAAGGAGCTCGAGGACGACCCGGTCGAGTTGGAGGTGGAGGCCAGCACCCCGTCGACGGTGGACATCCTCTCCGGGGCTGGGATGGAGGAGATGAGCATTAACCTCCAGGACCTCTTCGGCGGGATGCTTCCGAAGAAGAAGCGGAAACGGCGGGTGACGGTGGCCGAAGCCCGCAAGATCCTGGCCCAGGAGGAAGCGGCCAAGCTGATCGACATGGATGAAGTCCAGGCCGAGGCGGTGGCGAGAGCCGAGCAGATGGGCATCATCTTCATCGATGAGCTGGACAAGATCGCCGGCCGCGAGCAGGGGCACGGTCCGGACGTCTCGCGGGAGGGCGTTCAGCGGGACATCCTGCCGATCGTCGAGGGCTCGACGGTGGTCACCAAGTACGGCCCGGTGAAGACCGACCATGTCCTGTTCATCGCCGCCGGGGCCTTTCACATCTCGAAGCCGTCGGACCTGATCCCCGAGCTGCAGGGTCGCTTCCCGATCCGGGTGGAGCTCGGGTCCCTCTCCAGGAACGACTTCAAGCGCATCCTGACCGAGCCGGAGAACGCCCTGACCAAGCAGTACGGCGCCTTGCTCAGCGTCGAAGGGATCGAACTGGTCTTCACCGCCGACGCCGTCGACGAGATCGCCGGGCTGGCCGAGAAGGTCAACCTCCAGGCGGAGAACATTGGGGCGCGACGGCTGCACACGGTGATGGAACGACTCCTCGAGGATCTGTCCTTCGAGGCGCCGGAGGTGACTGAAAGCCGGGTCGTCATCGACCGCCAGTATGTCCTGTCCAAACTGGCGGACATCGTCAAAGATGAGGACCTCAGCCGCTACATCTTGTGAGTGGGAGCACCATGGTTCGCCGCGCAGGTCGCGGAGAGCCAACGACAATACACAGAGACTACCCCAGAGGGGTCGCCGAGGGAGGCACACCAGATGCAAAGCCTATTGGAGAAAACACGCCAGATTTCGAAGCTCGTCCAGAGGACGGTCGGGCATCCCGTGCAGTTCGAGGAGATGTCGACGGTCCTTTCGGACCTCATTTCAGCCAACGTCTACTTGGTGTCCAACCAGGGTCAAGTGGTGGGGTACGCGCTCGTCCACGAGTTCGAGTGCGAGATCATGCGGGACGAGGTCCTCAAGGCCGGTCGGTTCCCCGCCGAGTACACCCAGGGGCTCCAGCGGGTCGATGAGACCCTGCCCAACGTGACCCAGGAGTCCCAGAAATGCGCCTTCAAGAAAGGCGAAGACTGCATTGCCTCGCTCAAAGTGACCACGCTGGTCCCAATCTACGCTGGCGGCGAGCGTCTCGGCACCCTGATCCTGGCCCGGTTCGGCGCCAAGTTCAATGACGAGGATCTCATCTTGGCGGAGTACGGCGCCACGGTGGTCGGCATCGAGATGATGCGGTCCAAGTCCGAGCGAGTCGAGGACGATGCCCGCAAGAAGGCCGCCGTCCAGGTGGCCATCGGCACGCTCTCTTACTCCGAGCTCGAAGCGGTTCAGCACATCTTCGACGAACTGCAAGGGAATGAGGGACTGCTGGTCGCTTCGAAGATCGCCGACCGGGTCGGCATCACCAGGTCAGTCATCGTCAACGCGTTACGTAAGTTCGAAAGCGCCGGCGTCATCGAGTCGAGGTCGCTGGGGATGAAGGGTACCCACATCAAGATCCTCAACGACCGGCTGGTCAAGGAACTGAAGAAGATCAAGTGACTTCGGACACGAGGGTCCGGCCCGGCCGCTTCCGAGCCGGTCCGACCCTTGACCGATAGAGCGAACAAGGCCGGCACCGGACAGGGGTGGCCGGCCTTGTTCGTTCTTCGGCCCCCGGGTCACCCCGGTCATAAGCCGTCCGTCTCCCCGGTATAATAACGCGGTAAGCCGCTGGACCGGGGGGAGAGACCTTGCCTAACAGGGGTGTCAAGAGATCTGACGGTCGCCCTTACGGGGGCCTCCGCTTCCTGGCTGGATTCGTGGCCGGGGTCGTCGTCAGCCTGATGGTCGGGGGCGGTCTCGTGGCCGCCGTCGCCCACCGGGGGGTGGGGGTGGCGCTGGACCTCGAACCGCTGGCGGGGGCCGTCCGCGAGCAGGTCCGAGCCCAAGCGGCCGAAGCCCTTCCGCAATTCATCGTCCAGGCCAAGCAGGCCGTCCCGGCCGAGGTCTCGGCTCAGGTCAAGGGCCGCCTCGGCGGGGCCACCCTCCAGATCGCCGACCTCACCCTGACCTTCCCGGCCGATGTCCTCCAGGGCCTGGAGGATCGAATAGTGGGGATCATCGAGGAGGTCGTCGGGGAGATCCTGGACCAGATGGACACAGCCGCGGCGGCCGACCGCCTGGCCGAGCAGGCTGGGCGGATGGTCCGCGACGGCTTCGGGCCCGACCTCGCCGCTCTGGACATCAGGGTCAGACTGCTGCCGTGGCTGTCGGTGCCGGTGATGTTCACGAGCAAATAGGCCCGACGCGTTGCCAAGGCTTGTGCGGCCATGGTATACTATCTGCTGGTGCCTTTTTCAAAACCGCACGTCGGTTGACCGACCGGTGGTGCCCCCGAGCAGGGGGTGCCGGTTCGGGAAGAGACCGGCGGAGGCCTAAAACCGACGGGGGGAGGTGAAACTGATGTCTGTTATCTCGATGAAACAACTGCTCGAGGCGGGCGTCCACTTTGGTCACCAGACCAGGCGGTGGAACCCGAAGATGGCTCCCTACATCTTCACCGAACGCAACGGTATCCACATTGTGGACCTTCAGAAGACGGTGAAGAAGGTCGAGGAAGTCTACGGCTCGGTCCGCAGCCTTTCGTCGCAAGGCGGCACAGTGCTTTTCGTCGGTACCAAGAAGCAGGCCCAAGAGGCCGTCCGTGAGGAAGCCACCCGCTGCGGTATGTTCTTCGTCAACCA
>DASXUT010000189.1 GCA_036504675.1 Bacillota bacterium
CGTCGTTCGCTTCTTGATGCAGACCATCAAGCAGGACGGCACAGTGGTCCAGGAAGGGATTCACACGATGATGATGAAGCGGCGGGGGTGAGAAGAAGGCCGCTGAAACACGGGCCCTGGAGAGTGCCCCCTACTGCGCCGACAGTAGGGGGCATCTTTCCTTATGAATCCGCTCGCAGGCCGGACCCGCTTTCCGGTCGGTCGGCCGCCGGTTTAAGAAAACCTTAAGGAAGAAGCGACTGGCCGCTTAAGGGCTGTCGTGTAAACTAACCGCAGTTAGGGCTGAGACCGTGGACTGCGGGGGGAAAACGATGGTGCGGGTCCGAAGGAAGAGGTTCGTCTTCACGTTGTTGATGGTCGCGATCATCGCGGCGGGCCCGGGCCGCATGTTCTTCCACCCCGGAGCCGGGACCGGGTGGGCGGGCATCGTCGGCCGGGGGCCGCTTTTCTCTTCCCTGGCCGCGGAGGCCGGGCCAGAGGAGATCGAGCGTGAATCACAGGCCATCGCCCGGCTGATCGCCGATCGTCAGAACCCGCGACCGGGGGCCAAGGCCGACGGACTGGTCTGGCCGACGCCGGGGTACACAGAGGTGACGTCGGTCTTCGGCCCGAGGCGGCATCCCATCCTCGGGGTGTCTGTGGACCACGAGGGCGCGGACATTGCCGCCCCGGCCCGGGCCGCCGTCGCCGCCTGCGGCGCGGGCAGAGTCATCGCGGTCACTCGTCTCGAGGCATACGGACTGATCATCGTGGTCGACCATGGGGCCGGGTTGGCCACCGTCTATGCCCATCTCTCGGCCGCCTCAGTCAAAGAGGGGGACGCGGTGGAGCGTGGTGACCGCATCGGACTGGTCGGCTCCTCCGGGCAGGTTACCGGCCCTCACCTGCACCTCGAAGTACGCCGTGACGGCGAGCCAGTTGATCCAATGACGTATGTGCGACCCGCCAAGGAATGACTGAAGAACCATCGAGCGCCGGTGAGTGCCAGGAGTTGCCGCCGTTGTCACGCCGCCGCCTGGGAGGATTCCTGGACGGCCTTCTAGAAGGGGCTCCCGGCCTTGACCACACCAATGGCTGCCGAGCCGAAACGCAGGTGGGATGATGATGAACGCCGCGAGCATCCTGGTCGTCGATGATGAGAAAGAGATCGCCGACCTCATTGCCATTCACCTGCAAAGCGAAGGGTATCAAGTCTTTATGGCCGGTTCGGGTGAACAGGCCCTGCAGGTTCTCAGGGAGCACGACGTCCAGCTGATCATCCTCGACATCATGATGCCCGGCATGGACGGGCTGGAGATGTGCCGGAGGGTCCGCGAGGTCAGGAATACGCCGATTCTGATGCTCAGCGCCAGAGCCGAGGACGTGGACAAGATCCTGGGACTCAAGACCGGGGCCGACGACTACATGGCCAAACCGTTCAATCCCCTTGAACTCGTGGCCAGGGTCAGGGCCCAACTTCGGAGGTATCTCAGCCTCAACCCCGATCGAGCCTGGCGTGACTCCGAGGACATCCTGCGGGCCGGCGGCCTCGAGATCAACCGGGCCAAGCGAACGATCACCGTCGGGGAGCGTCGGGCCAACCTGACCCCCACCGAGTACGAAATCCTCCTCCTCCTGGCCGGCCACCCCGGACGGGTGTTCAGCTCGGAGGAGATCTACGAGCGGGTCTGGCAGGAGCGCTACCTTCACTCGAACAACACGGTCATGGTTCACATCAGGAAGATCAGGGAGAAGATCGAGGATGACCCGCGGCATCCCACGCTTGTGACCACCGTTTGGGGGGTGGGCTACCGACTTGAGGCGTAGATGGCTGGGAAACAAGGCCCTGAGGTTGAGCCTCGTCATTCTGGCCAGCGGCTTGGCCGCCTTCCTGGGGCTGCAGTTGCTTACCGCCGCTTCGGGCAGCTTCGGCGCCCTCTTCAGCGGACTCGGCGGGCTGCTCTTCCTTACCCTGCGGCAGTCTCTGCTCCGGCCGGCCGTCGCCTACCTGACCGGTTTCGGGCTGTTCCTGACCTTCTTCCTGGTCCTCAGCCCGGGCCTCAGGGACATGTGGCTGCGCAGCATCAGATGGAAATTCGTCCTGGCCTTCGTGGCCAGCGCCCTCGCCGCCCTGGCCGGTGAGCAGGTGGTCCTTCTGGTCGCCTACGCCCTGCGGAGGATGCCCCTGTTCGGCGATTTGCTCCACGCCCTCAAGGACGGGGTGGGGACCCTTCCCGTCGCCCTGGTCACCGGACTCGGGCTCTTCCTGGTCCTCTTCTTCCTCCTCAGCCGGGGCACCGTTCGCCAGATAGAAGAGCTCAACGAGGCGGTCAACCAGATCGCCCGGGGCCGCTTCGAGGTCCAGGTTCCCGAAAGGACCCAGGACGAGTTGGGCCAGCTTGCCCACAACCTGACCCTGATGTCCAGACAGCTGAAGACCTCGATCGAGCAGGAACGGGATGCCGCCAGGGCCAAGAACGAACTGATTACCAGCGTTTCTCACGACCTCCGGACCCCGCTCACCTCGGTCCTCGGGTATCTCGACCTAATCGACGGCGATCACTACGTGGACGAGGTCGAGCTGCGGCACTACGTGGCCATCGCCCATGCCAAGGGCAGGCAGCTCAAGAGGCTGGTGGATCAACTCTTCGAGTACACCCGGACGAGCAGCGGGGGGATCGGTGCCAGACTGACCACTGTCAATCTGGGTGAACTCATGGAGCAGTTGGCCGAGGAATTCGTGCCGGCGCTGCTCTCCGCGGGGATGCATTACCGACTGGTCGTTCCGGCGGACAAGGTCAGCGCCGCCGTCGACCCGGACCTCATGGTCAGGGTCCTCGAGAACCTGATCAGCAACGCCATCCGATACGGCGGCGACGGCCGCCAGGTCGACCTGGAGCTCAGCCTGGATGGCGACCAGCGGGTGCTCAAGGTGGCCAACCACGGACCGAGGATCCCCGAGGCCGACCTGCCGCATCTTTTCGAGACCTTCTACCGGGTCGAGAAGTCGCGCTCGGCCGAGACCGGCGGCGCCGGTCTGGGCCTGGCGATCGCCAAGAACATCATCGATCTCCACCACGGGACGATCACCGCCTACAACGAGCCCAATCGGACGGTCTTTGAGATCCGCCTGCCGGGGCCGCCAGTGGGTGCCTAAAGCGCTGCCGCGGGACCCCGCCCCGTGACCGGTCGCGGGTCGCTATTCCGCCGGTGAAGACACGCCCCCTATGCTTGCCGCATAGGGGGCTTTTTGTGGGAGGCCCACCCGGCTTGGGGGCAAGCGGAATATCCAACGGCCGGGCCGAATAGGGTTGGAATATTAGGCAACTCAAGGCAATTCGGACGTCGGTCTGACGACTGACCTCGGCGCCGAGCGGCTGGAGGGTGACGCCGTGATCGAGTTCCGCCAGGTCCACAAGTACTTCGGCCCAAACCACGTCCTCAAGGGCATCGACCTGACCATCCCGACCAACGAGAAGCTGGTCATCATCGGGCCCAGCGGGTCGGGGAAGTCGACCCTCATCCGTTGCATCAACCAGCTCGAGCGGGTCTCGAGCGGGCATGTCTTGGTCGACGGACAGGACGTCACCGCCCCGCGCGCCCCGCTGAACCGCATCCGCCAGGACATCGGAATGGTCTTCCAGCTCTTCAACCTCTATCCCCACAAGACCGTGCTGGAGAACGTCACCCTGGCCCCGGTTCAGGTCAAGCGGGTGGCCAAGGGCGAGGCCGAGGAGACCGCCCGGTACTACCTCAAGCGGGTCGGGCTCAGCCACAAGGCGGCCGCCTACCCGGGGCAGTTGTCGGGCGGGCAACAGCAGCGGGTGGCCATCGCCCGGGCCCTGGCGATGAAGCCGCGCTACATGCTCTTCGACGAGCCGACCTCGGCCCTCGACCCGGAGATGATCGGCGAGGTCCTCGACGTCATGATCGACCTGGCCAAAGAGGGCATGACGATGGTCGTCGTGACCCACGAGATGGGCTTCGCCAAGGAGGTTGCCGACCGCGTCATCCTCCTCGACAACGGCGAAATCATCGAGGGAGGGCCGCCCGGGCAGGTCCTCGACAACCCACGGAACGAGCGGACCAAGGGCTTCTTGAGCAAGGTGCTTCATTGAGGCGTTCCGGGGCCTACGCCGCTGTCCCATGGCCGGCGCGGTGGCAGGCTGCGCGGCCCGACCGGCGAGGCCCTTGACGATTCGAGACAGGGGGGTTGAGTCGATGAGGCGACGGTCGTGGGTTCTCTTTCTGGTCCTCATGCTCGTGTCCGCGCTCGTCCTGTCCCTGGCCGGTTGCGCCCCCAAGGCCAAGACGCCGAACATCACCAAAATAAAGCAACGCGGGGCCCTCAAGGTCGGCGTGAAGGCCGACGTCATCGGGTTCGGCTTCAAGAACCCGGCGACTAACCTGTTCGAGGGCCTGGAGATCGACATCGCCAAGCGGATCGCCAAGGAGATGCTGGGGGACGAGAAGAAGGTCGAGTTCACCGGGGTGACGGCCAAGACGCGTCAGGGCCTCCTGGACAACGGGGAGATCGACATCGTCCTGGCCACCTTCACCATTACCGAAGAGCGCAAGAAGCTGGTCGACTTCAGCCCGGTTTACTATGTTGACGGAATCCGCCTTCTGGTCAAGAAGGACTCGGGCATCACCGGCCTCAAGGACATGGATGGGAAGACCATCGGAGTGGCCAAGGCGGCCGACACTCAGCAGCGATTAGAGGCCAAGGCCGCCCCGCTGAAGGTCAAGCCGAGGTTCCAGGCCTATGAGACCTACCCGGAGATCCTGGCCGCCCTGCAGGCCGGCCGGGTTCAGGCCTTCTCGACCGACGCCGCCATCCTCAAGTACTATGAGCAGTCCGACCAGACCACCAAGATCCTCCCCGACCGCTACAGCGACGAGGAGTACGGGGCGGCCACCAAGAAGGGCAACGACGACCTGAGGGACTTCGTGGCCAAGGTGATCGACCAGATGATCAGTTCCGGGGACATGAAGGTCCTGCAAGAGAAGTGGGGGCTGACCAACAAGTAGGGGTGAGCGAAGGCCGAATGGGCGGGGCCGAACCCGGCGGGCGGGCCGGCCCCGCCCAAGACGGGCCGGCCCCGCGCCAATGGTCGACCGCGACCACCATCCGGCGATGCCGACGGGGGTGATTGGCCGCCATGCTCGGACCTCAGGCCTGGCTGACCCTCTTCCACGACTGGCGGATCTTCGCCGGCGGCCTGGGCCAGACGGTGATGGCCTCACTGATGGGCCTGGCTCTGGCCATGGCCCTGGGGACCTTCATGGGCGTCCTCGGGGTCATCCCGGTCAAGCCGTTGCGCTGGCTGAACCGCGGATACGTGGAATTCTTCCAGAACACGCCCCTAGTCACCCAGATGTTCTTCTACTACTACGGCCTGCCGCGGCTGGGCCTGACCCTGCCGGTCCTGTCCGTCGGCGTCATCGGGCTGGGCGTCTACACCGGGGCCTACATCGCCGAGGCCGTCCGGGCCGGCATCCAGTCGATCCACCGCGGCCAGCTCGAGGCGGCCTACAGCCAGGGCTTCACCTACGGCCAGGCGATGCGGCATATCGTCCTGCCCCAGGCCTTTCGGGTGATCATGCCGCCCCTGACCAACCAGTTCGTCAACCTGATCAAGAACTCTTCTGTCCTCTCGCTTATCGCCGGTTACGACATAATGTACCAGGCTGATACATGGTCGGCCTATAACCTGTACTACGCGGTGGCCTACGTCACCGCCGCCGGCCTGTACCTCCTGCTCACCCTGCCCACGGCCTACCTGGCCAGGCGGCTCGAGCGGCGGATGCACGCCACCTGGGGGGCGGCCGCATGACCCTCAAGGGCTTCGCCGATCTCTTCCGACCGGAGAACATCCGCTTCCTCGGTTACGGCCTGGCCACCACCCTCGAGATGGCCATCCTGACCATCCTGATGAGCTTCGTCTTCGGGCTCGGGCTGGCCATCGCCAGGTACAGCGGGGACCGCTACCGGCACACCCGCTGGGGTCGGGGCATCGGGCTGGCGGCCTTCATCTATATCGAGGCCATCCGCAACCTACCGATGCTTCTGATCATGCTCGGCACCTACCTTCTCACCAAACAACCGGCCCTCCGCTCGGCGGTCATCGGGATGACCGTCTTCACCAGCGCGGTGATGGCCGAGATCATCCGCGGCGGGCTGATCTCGATCGACCGCGGCCAATGGGAGGCGGCCACCGCCCAGGGCTTCAGTTACCAACTGATCCTTCAACACATCGTCCTCCCGCAGGCCCTGCGGCGGATGATCCCGCCCATCGTCAGCCAGTTCATCACCGTCGTCAAGGACACCGCCTTCGCCTGGGCCCTCGGGGTCGAGGAGATCACCGGCAAGGGGACGATCATCTTCGCCAAATACGTCAACCCACTGGAGACCTTCTTCACCATCGCCGTGGTCTACTTCATCGTCAACTACATGATGAGCCAGGCGGCCCGGGCGATTGAACGGAAGCTGGCGGTGAGGACGTTCTGAGCTGGGTGGCGAGGACATCCGCCGGCGCAGTGGGGTCACTCCGACACAACAAAGTTGCTTGAGATGATGCCCCCGGACCACGTCCGGGGGTCTATAATTGAAGAAGCGGTCGTTGACCGGCCGGCGACCAAGGGAGTACGCTGCATACATGGAGACAAAGATCTGGCCTATCACCGGGAGACTGACGGCGGCCAACCGCTGGGATCACGTCCTGGCCCGTTGCGGCTACCGCCGCGGCGACCATCGGGTCAGGCCGGGGCTCTATGCCCTGGGCCGCCCGACCCCGGAGTCGCCGGTCTTCGTCACCGCCAACTACACGTTGAGTTTTGACGCCCTCCGTTCGGCCCTTGCCGGTCGCGACGCCTACATCCTGGCCCTTGACACCAAGGGGATCAACGTTTGGTGCGCCGCGGGGAAAGGGACCTTCGGCACGGTCGAGTTGATCCGCCGGGTCAAGGTGACCCGGCTGGCCGAGGTCGTCTCCCACCGGACCATCATCCTGCCGCAACTCGGCGCGGCCGGCGTGTCGGCCCAGGCGATCGAGAACCGCCTCGGCTTCAGGGTCGAGTACGGGCCGGTCAGGGCCGGGGACCTGCCGGAGTATCTCAAGACCCATCAGGCCACACCGGAGATGCGTCGGGTGACCTTCACCCTGGCCGAGCGAGCGGTCCTGATCCCGGTGGAAGTCCTCCACCTGGGCATGCCGCTGTTGACCCTGGCCGCCCTCGGGTTCTTCGGGGTCCTGCCGTTGGTGGCCTTCGGCGGGGTGGCCGCCCTCCTAGCCGGTGCGGCCGTCTTCCCGATCCTTCTCCCCTGGCTGCCGAGCAAGGATTACAGCGTCAAGGGATGGCTCCTTGGGCTGGTCGCCGTCGCCCCCTTCGCTTACGCCGGCGCGGCCGCCGCCGTCAACCGCGGCGGGCCGTGGTGGGCCTGGCTGGAGCCGCTCGCGCTGATGCTGGGCCTGCCGGCGATAACCGCCTACCTGTCCCTGAACTTCACCGGGGCCACTCCCTGGACCTCGAAGACCGGGGTCAAGAAGGAGATCGCCCGTTACGTCCCGATCATGATCGGCTTGGCCGCTTCCGGCGTCCTGGCCCTGGGTCTGGGGATCGCCCTCAACCTGATCAAAGCGAGGTGACCGTCCATGCTCTCCTGCTATGAAGAGACCACCCTCCGCTATGACCCGGACCTGTGCAGCGGTTGCGAGATGTGCGTCACCGTCTGCCCCCACGGCGTCTTCGCCTTCGACGGCCACCGGGCCCGGTTGGTCAAACCCAAGGCCTGCATGGAGTGCGGGGCCTGCCAGCTCAACTGCCCGAGCGAGGCGATCACCGTCGAGGCCGGCGTCGGCTGCGCCCAGGCCCATATCAACGCCATCCTGACCGGGAAGAAACCCACCTGTGGCTGCGATAGCGGGGACTGCAACTGCTGAGCGGCCGGCGGGGCGAGGATGAGGACGGCGGAAGACAGTTGGGGCACCGGAGGCACGGGAGGAAACGGGCGGATGCCTGAGAAACGCGCAAGGCCCCGGACTGATG
>DASXUT010000190.1 GCA_036504675.1 Bacillota bacterium
GTCAGGAAGACATCACCCAGAAAGTGGTCCAGCTCGGGGCGGATTACTACGTCTTGAAGCCGTTCAACCTAGACGTCCTCATCAACCGCATCCGTCAACTGGCCAACCAGCACGGGGCCGCTCCCGTCCATCAGACCAGGACCAAGAGCATGGACTTGGAGGTCACCAACGTCATCCACGAGATCGGCATCCCCGCCCACATCAAGGGTTACCTCTATCTGCGCGAGGCGATTCTGATGGTCATCGGGCGGGTGGAACTGCTGGGGGCGGTGACCAAGGAACTCTACCCGACCATCGCCGCCAAGCACGACACCACTCCGAGCCGCGTCGAGCGGGCCATCAGGCACGCCATCGAGGTGGCCTGGAACCGCGGCAACTTCGACGTCATCAACGCCCTCTTCGGCTACACGGTCAACCACGACCGCGGCAAGCCGACCAACTCTGAGTTCATCGCCATGGTCGCCGACAAGCTGCGGATGGAGAGCAAGGCTTCCTAGGCCTGGGCGGCGACCCGGGCATCGAGGATTAGGGTGATCATGAACAGGGCGGCTCCTGGTTTTCGGGGGGCCGCCCTTTTGCGTGCCGACGGGAATTCGCGGCCGTTCCCGCGGGCCATCAGCGAGCGGTCCGACCGGACATACTAAAGCCATGAGTGTCAAGGGTTTGGCCAGGGTTGGTCCACGGACCAAGGATCTGATCCGGCGACTTGGACCGCGTGAGATCGCCATCATCGCTCACCCCGACCTCGACCCGGTGGCCGCCGCGTCCCTGGCGGCCGTCCCGGTGGTCGCGGTGATCAACACCTGCCCGTCGGTCACCGGGCGATACCCGAACCACGGGCCGGAGGAGTTGCTGCGGCGCGGCATCCCTCTCCTCGACTGCCCGGGTCAAGGGCTCTTGGAGCGGGTCCACGACGGGGATGCCATCGAGATCGTGGGGGATGAGGTCGTCCGGGGCAATGAGGTCCTCGCCGCCGGGACGTTGGTCACGACGGGATTCGTCGCCAAGGTCGGCGCCGGTTCGCACCCCGACCGCCAGCCGTTCTTCGAGCGCTTCGTGCTCAACACCGTCGACCACGTCCATAAGGAGCTGGATTCGTTCCTGAAGGACCTGCCCGTGCCGAACCTGATGACGCCGCTGAAGGATCGGCCGGCGGTCGTCGTCGCCAGGGGGGATGGGTATCTGGACGACTTCAAGGCCCTCCGGCCGTATATTCGGGCCGCCAGACCGACGGTGATGACCGTCGACGGAGCCGCCGACGCCCTCCTGGAGCTCGGGGTGAGGCCGCACGTCATCCTCGGGGACATGGACAGCGTCAGCGACCGAGCCCTGGCCGGCGGGGCGGAGCTGGTCGTCCATGCCTACCCGGACGGGCGCGCCCCGGGGCTGGCCAGGGTGCGCCGTCTGGGCCTCGGGGCGGCCGTTTTTTCGGCCCCCGGGACCAGCGAGGACGCCGGTCTACTGCTGGCCTACGAAGCCGGGGCGCGCCCCATCGTGGCCGTCGGGACCCACTCCAACCCGGTCGACTTCCTCGACAAGGGGCGCCCCGGGATGGCCAGCACCTTCCTGGTCCGGCTGAAGGTCGGCCCGGTGCTGGTCGATACCCGCGGCCTGTCCCGCCTGCGCCCGTCGGACGGCGGCCTGCCCGCCGGGTACCTGGCCGGCGTGATTGCCGCCGGATTGGTCCCCCTGGTCGTGGTGACGGCCCTGTCCCCGTCGGCCAGGTCGGTCCTTCATGTCCTGAGTTCGCACCTCCGGATGGTCCTCGGCTTCTGATGGGCACGGTAGTAGGGGAGGGGAGGGCTTGAGCGACCAGCGGTCGCTGGTAATCACGGTCATCTCCATGTTCCTGGCCCTGGGCCTCGGCCTCCTGATCGGCGGGACGATGCTTGGCGAAGGGGCCATGGTCAGTCAGCAACGCGGGGTGATCAGCCGGCTGGAGGTCGACACGGCCAGGTTGAGCGAGGAAAACAAGCTTTTTGGGGCCCGCTTGATCGCCGCCGAGAACGCCCTCCGGGTCTACCGGGAGTTCGGAAGGCGGGCCCTCCCGCGCCTGATCGACGGTCGCCTTGCCGGACGCTCGGTGGCCGTGGTCGTCCTCGACAACGGGGCCCTCATCGATGAGCCACTGGCCGCCATCCGTCGGGCCGGGGCGGAAATCGCCTCGCTGACGACGGTGGTCGACGGGCTGGACCTGCGGCCGGCCGAGCGGCGGCGGGCGATCGCCGACTACGTCGGCCCGGCCGCCGCCTCGTTGACCGACCTCACCGGCCGGGCAGCCGACCTCCTGGCCGGCGCCCTGGCCGAAGCCGACCTCGATGACCTGGCTTTCCTCGAAGAAGCCGGGTTGATTCGTCGCTCCGGCGCTTATGTCCGGCCGGCTCGGCTGGTCCTGGTGGTCGGGGGCGACCACGATGGCGGGCGGAACACCGCCACCGTCGACGATCGGTTGCTGACCGGACTGGCCGGCCGGGGGGTTCGGGTGGTCCTGGCCGAGCGTTCGGACGTCGAGGTGTCAACCGTCGAAGTCGGGCAGCGTCGGGGCATCCCGACCGTCGACAACCTGGAGACGGCGCCCGGCCAGGCGGCCGCGGTCTATGCCTTGGCCGGCGAGGCCGGAGACTACGGGCAGAAGGCGACGGCCCGCGAGGTGGTGCCACAGCTTGGCCAGTGAGGTGGGGGTGGATCGGGTCTCGGTGGTCATCCCGGCGGCCGACGAAGCCGCGACCGTGGCCGACACGGTCCGGGCGGCCCGCGGGCTACCCGGGGTTACCGAGGTCGTCGTCGTCGACGATGGTTCGCGCGATTGCACCTGTGGTCGGGCGCTGGCCGCCGGGGCCCGGGTCATCCGCAGCCGGGTCAACCGGGGGAAGGGCTGGGCGATGGACCGCGGTTGGCGGGAGACCGCCGGCGGGACCGTCCTCTTTCTCGACGCTGATCTCGGGGCCGCCGCCGCCGGGGCCGACGTCCTCCTCGAACCGGTCCGGGCCGGCCGGGCCGACCTGTCCATCGCCACTTTCCGGCGGCTACCCAACGCCGGCGGCCTCGGCTTGGTCGTCCGCTTGGCCAAGCTGGGGCTGATGAAGCTCGTCGGCTTTGAGACGGTCGACCCTCTCTCCGGCCAGAGGGCGGTGGCCCGCCGCGTGCTCGAGGCCATCGGCGGGCTGGAGGCCGGCTTCGGGGCAGAAGTGGGAATGACCATCGACGCCGTCAGAAAGGGCTTTCGAGTGGTCGAAGTGCCCACCGCCATGACCCACCGGCTGACCGGGCGGTCATGGCGGGACGTCCGCCATCGCGGCCGCCAACTGATGGATGTCGCCGCCGCCCTGGTCTGGCGGGTGAGAAGGGAGGGATGACCATGATCATCGCCGTAACCCTGGCCGAAAACGGTCTGACCCTGGCGGTCCTGGTGGCTTCCTTCGTTCTGGGGGTCCTCCTGGTGCCGTCCCTCGACGGCCTCCTGAGTCGAGCCAACCTGGCTAGGCCGAACTACCGCGGGCGACCGGTGACCATCGCCGCGGGCCTGGCCGTCCTCCTGGCGGCGGTGGTGGCCATGGCCATTCCCGGCCTGCCATTCCTGATGGGACGCGAGCCCGTCCCCGGGGCACCGGTGGGCCTCGACCTTTTCGCTTTCCTCTTCGGGACCTCCCTGACCGGCCTGGTCGGCCTCCTGGACGACCTGGCCGGCGGCGGCCTCAGCCGCGGATTCCGCGGGCACTTCCGCGAGCTCGCCGGCGGCCGGGTGACCACCGGCCTCTTGAAGTTGCTGTTCATCGCCTTTGCGGCGGTCGGCGCCGGGGCGATGGCCGCCCGGGCCGGGGCCGGGACCAACCCCTACCTCGGAGCTTATTGGTTCGGGTTCGTCGCCACCGCCAACGCGGTCCTCGTGGCCGGGACGGCCAATCTCTTCAACCTGCTGGATGTCCGCCCAGGGCGGGCGTTCAAGGCCTTCCTCCTCTTCGGGCTGGCCTACTTCATCCTGGCCCGGCCGCCGCTCCATGGTTACTTCCTGGCGGCGCCCCTGGGCGCTGGTCTGGCCGCCTTCCCGGCCGACCTGAGCGAGCGCTCGATGCTCGGGGACACGGGGGCCAACTTCCTCGGCTACGCCGCGGCCACGGCCATTGCCTTTGACGTCTCCCTGGTCCCCAAGCTGATCCTGGTGATCATCGTCCTGGTGGCCAACGTCGCCGCCGAACGAGTCTCCCTCGGCCGACTGGTCGAGGCCAACCGGCTCAGCGGATGGGTCGACCGCCTGGGCCGTCGCCGGTAAACGAGGTCTGGGCGGGCCTTTGGACGGCCGGGTGATTTCTTCCGAAGGTTCGGAGGAATCCTCGGAGGCGGCGGAGAAACCCTTTAGGGAACCGGTTCGACCTCGAAGCGGGGGCCGGATCGGGTAAGCCCACTAGTAAATAGTTGGGCTTTATCCGTTTGTCCCGCTGTTTTCGACTGTCCGGACGACTCTCAAGGGGGGGGGGACGCCAGTGGGGATCTTCGATGAAATGGCCAAGCTTGGGCACGAACAGCTGATCTTCTGTCATGATCACCCGTCGAAGCTGAAGGCCCTGATCGCCATCCACGACACGACCCTTGGACCGGCCCTCGGCGGCTGCCGAATGTGGCCCTATCAGAAAGAAGAAGAAGCCTGGATAGACGCTTTGCGACTAGCCAGGGGGATGACCTACAAGTCCGGGGTCTCCGGCTGCGACTACGGCGGCGGCAAGTCGGTCATCTGGGCCGACCCGGCCAAGGACAAATCAGAAGAGCTCTTCCGCGCCCTCGGGCTTTACATCGAAGCGTTGAACGGGCGCTTTATTACGGGTACGGATGTTGGGACCAAGTCGGCCGATTTCGTCTGGTCGCTGGCCGAGACGGACAACATCGTGGCCGCCCCCGAGGAATACGGTGGGAGCGGCGACTCATCGATCATCACCGCCTTTGGCGTCTGGAAAGGGATCAAGGCGGCGGTCAAGGAGGGCTTCGGCAGCGACACTCTGCAGGGCCGGAGGGTGGCCCTCCAGGGGCTCGGGAAGGTCGGCTCACGGCTGGCCAAGTATCTGGCCGACGACGGCGCCGAGTTGATCGTCTGCGACACAAACCCCGGCTATGTCACTGAGGTCCAGGCGAAGGTCCAGGTCCGAACGGTCAAGCCGGAGGAGATCTACGACGTCCCGGCCGACGTCTTCTCGCCCAACGCCCTGGGGGCGGTCATCAACGACTCAACCATCCCCCGCCTCAAGGTCAAGGTCGTCGCCGGGGCGGCCAATAACCAGCTGGACGAACCCCGCCACGGCAGGGTCCTCTGGGAGAAGGGGATCGTCTACGCGCCCGATTACGTCATCAATGCCGGCGGCCTGATCCAGGTGGCCGACGAGTTGATGGGCTTCAACCGCGAGCGGGCCTATCGCAAGGCCGCCGCCATCTACGACGCCCTGGAACGGATCTTCGCCGTCTCCCGCGAGAAGCGAATCCCGTCGGCCGAAGCGGCCGACCTCCTGGTCGAGGAGAAAATCAGGCAGCGCGGGCAGCTGAAGGCGATGTGGCTACCGCGCTGAGAAGAAGGAGCCGTGACGATGGCTGATGCCCGATCGGGCCTGCGGGTCCTGGTCATCAACCCCGGGTCCACCTCGACCAAAGTGGCCGTCTACGAGGACGACCGCCCTCTTTTCGCGGGCAAGGTCGACCATCCGGCGGAAGAGCTGGCTGCCTATGGGAGCATCGCCGGACAGGCCGAGCTGCGGCGCCGAGCTGTCCTGGACCTCATCGAGCGGGCCGGGGTCGACCCGGCCGGCCTGAAGGCGGTGGTCGGCCGGGGCGGGCTCCTGAAGCCCCTCCCCAGCGGGACCTACGCGGTCGACGAGGCCATGGTGGCCGACCTCGGGCGGGGCGAACGCGGTGAGCACGCGGCCAACCTCGGCGGATTGGTCGCCAGGGAGATCGCCGCTCCTCTGGGCCTACCCTCCTACGTCGTCGACCCGGTGTCGGTCGACGAGTTCGAGCCGCTCGCCAGGCTGTCGGGACTGCCGGAGATCGAGCGGCAAAGCCTCCTCCACGCCCTGAACATCAAGGCCGAGGCCAGACGGGCGGCGGCCGAGATCGGCCGGCCCCTGAACCAGTGCAACCTGATCGTCGCCCACTTGGGTGGGGGCATCTCCGTCTGCCCTCTGGCCAAAGGACGAATGGTCGACGTCAACAACGCCAACGAAGAGGGTCCTTTCTCACCGGAACGGGCCGGCGGGCTGCCCTCCGCCTCCCTGGTCAGGCTGTGCTTCTCCGGCCGCTACGACCAGGCTGGCTTGCTCAGACGATTGACCGCCGGCGGCGGGATGGTCTCCTACCTGGGGACCAACGACTGTCAGGTGGCCGAGGAGCGGGCCGGGGGCGGAGAGGCCCGCGCCGCCCTGGTCCTCGAGGCCATGGCCTACCAGGTCGCCAAGGAAATCGGGGCGATGGCCACCGTCCTTTTTGGTAGGGTCGACGCGGTGGTCCTGGCCGGTGGCCTGGCCCGGTCGAAGCATCTGGTCAACCTGATCAAGGCCCGGATCTCCTTCATCGCCCCGGTCTTGGTCTATCCGGGCGAGGACGAGCTGGCCGCCCTGGCGGCCGGAGCCCGGCGGGTCCTGACCGGCGAGGAGCCGGCCAAGAGTTATACCGACGCCACAACCCCGGGAGTATAGCCATGTCGATCAGCAATTTTGACGAAGCCATCGCTCTGGCCGCCCGGCGCGGTCCCCGGCGGGTCGCCGTGGCCGCGGCCGCCGATCGGATGGTCATGACCGCCCTCGGCCAGGCAACGAAACTCGGGCTCGTCTCGCCCGTAATGGTGGGGGATGCTAGGAGCATCCAAGAACTGGCCGGAGAGGACGAAGCCTGGTCCGGCCGGCGGCCGCGAGTGGTCGATTGCCCCGATCCACAGCAGGCGGCCAGGCTGGCCGCGGAGATGACCGGCCGCGGCGAGGCCGACATGATCATGAAGGGCCACCTGGCGACGGGGGACTTCCTCCGGGCCATCCTCGAACCGGCCGCCGGCCTACGCCGGGGAGGGCTCCTCAGCCACATCGCCGTTATCGGTCTGCCGGCCTATCCCAAGCTGCTCTTCGTCACCGATGGTGGGTTGAACGTCGACCCGAACCTCGACCGCAAGGCGGCCATCCTCCGCAATGCCGTGGATGCCCTGGTCAAGCTGGGGACGGCGAGCCCGAAGGCGGCCTGTCTGACGGCGGCCGAGGAGGTCAGCCCGGGGATCCCGGCCACGACCGATGCGGCGGCCCTGGCCGAACGGGCGGGGCGCGGGGAATTCCTCCCGGCCGAGGTCGAAGGCCCAATCGCCCTCGACGTCGCTTTGTCGCCCGAGGCGGCGGCGGTCAAGGGACTCCAGTCCCGGATCGCCGGCCAGGTCGACATCCTCCTGGCTCCCTACATGGAGGTCGCCAACATCCTCGTCAAAGGCCTGATCTACCTGGCCGGGGCGAGGGCGGCCGGGGTCGTCGTGGGGGCGGCGGCGCCGGTGATCATGCTTTCCCGCGCCGATACCCCCGACACCAGGCTCAATTCGCTGGCCATTGGCTCCCTGCTCGGATGAGCAAAGCCCGCCAAGGTCGATCTGATGTAAACGACGACGTCCCAGCTTGGTGCAGTCCAAATGGGCGGTCGTCCTGGGGAGGGATGTCCTCCAGAGAGTCCTCGTGACCAGACTATCCGGCGCCATTTCCGTGACCCTCGAAAGCTAGCAGTTCCCCCCGTGGGGAGGAGGAAAGCCATGGAAATCTTCTCATACATGGAGAGGTACGCCTATGAGCAGTTGGTTTTTTGCTATGACAAGACCTCCGGGCTGAAGGCCATCATCTGCATCCATAACACGACTCTCGGGCCGGCCCTTGGCGGTTGCCGCTTCTGGACCTACCCCAACGAGGACGCGGCCATTCTCGATGCCCTCCGCCTGGCCCGGGGCATGACCTACAAGTCCGCCGTGGCCGGGCTCAATCTCGGCGGCGGCAAGTCGGTGATCATCGGCAACCCGCGAGCCGACAAATCGGAGACCCTCTTCCGGGCCTTCGGCCGCTACCTGGAGAGCCTGCAGGGGCGGTACATCACCGCCGAGGACGTCGGCACGACGGTCGCCGACATGGACATCATCCACCAGGAGACCGAATTTGTGGCCGGGGTGTCCACCAGGACCCAGGGCGGCTCCTCGGGCGACCCCTCGCCGGCCACGGCCTTCGGCTGCTGGCGGGGGATGAAGGCCTGCGCCCGCGAGGTCTGGGGGGACGAGGGCCTGTCCGGCAAGACCGTCTCCGTCCAGGGCGTCGGCAACGTCGGCTACCACCTGGCCCGCCACCTCCACGACGAGGGGGCCAAGTTGATCGTCGCCGATATTAATGACCAAAACCTCGAGCGAGCTGTCAAGGAGTTTGGAGCTACGGCCGTGAATACCGAGGAGATTTATGGGGTCAAGGCCGACATCTTCGCCCCGTGCGCCCTGGGAGCCATCCTCAACGACGAGACCATCCCGCAGCTGAAGGTGCAGATCATCGCCGGGTCGGCCAACAACCAGCTCAAGGAGGAGCGGAACGGGGACGAACTGGAGAGCCGCAGCATCCTTTATGCGCCCGACTACGTCATCAACGCCGGCGGGGTGATCAACGTCGCCGATGAGTTGCACGGGTACAACCGCGACCGGGCAATGAGGAAAGTGGCCGGGGTCTATGACAACGTCGCCAAGGTCATCAAGATGGCCAAGGACCGGCACATCCCAACCTACAAGGCGGCCGACCTGGTGGCCGAGGAGCGGATCAGCAAGATCGGGGAACTCCACAAGAAGTTTATCCCGTGAACGGCGTCGCGGGCCCCATTCTCAACGCCCCCTTCGAGCGCCGGTTGGCGTTGCGCCGGGTGACCATTCTCTTCGGCGCCTACGGCAGCGGCAAGAGCGAGATCGCCCTCAACCTCGCTACTCGCCTGCGTCAGGGGGGCTACGACACGGCCCTGGTCGACGCGGACTTCTACAAACCGCTGTTTCGTTCGGGGCAGTTCCGGGGGTCCATGCAGAGGCGGGGAATCAGGGTCATCCTGCCCCCCGGCGAGTTGGCCGGGGCGGACATGGCCGCCCTGCCGTCGGATATCTATGGGGTCCTCGAAGGCGGCCCGAACGTGGTTTTCGACGTCGGCGGGGAACAGGGGGCCAGGGTCCTGGGGGCGATGGCCGGGCGTTTCCGCCCCGGCACCTATGAGGCCTTCCTGGTGGTCAACACCCGCCGGCCGGGGGCCGACACGGCCGAGGGGATCGCCTCGACCGCCGGGCGGGTGCAGGCCGCGGCCCGATTGCCGGTGACCGGTCTGGTCGCCAACACCAACCTCGGTGAGGCCTCCACCGTCGAGGTGGCCATTGAGGGCTACAAGTTGGTCAGCGAGGCCGGTCGGCGGCTGACGCTGCCGGTGGCCTTTGCCGCCCTGGACGAACGATTGGTGGACAGACTCTCCCGGGATGACTTTCCGGTGCCCGTGCTGACCGTCCGGCGTTTCCTCCTGCCCCCCTGGGAGCAGGAGGACGAGTGACCGGGCTCGGTCGATGTCTCGCTCAAAGGGGGGATGCGGTTTGGAGACGAAGACGACCCCGCAGAAGAAAGTGGTCTTTGACGAGGAAAGGTGCAAGGGCTGCGAGCTCTGTGTCGCCGCCTGTCCCAAGGGGATCATCCGCCTGGCCGACCACTTCAACTCAAAGGGCTTCCATCCGGCCTCCGTCGTCGACGATGACCAGGCCAAATGCACTACCTGCCTGCTTTGCGCCAGGATGTGCCCGGACACGGCGATCGAGATCTTCCGCCCCGAGCGGGTGGCAAAGTAGGGAGGGGAGCTCTTTGGCTGAGCAGATCCTGATGAAGGGCAACGAGGCTATCGCCGAGGCCGCCATCAGGGCCGGTTGCCGGTTCTTTGCCGGCTACCCGATCACCCCGCAGAACGAGATCCCGGAATACATGGCGAAGAGGCTCTTCGAGATCGGCGGGAGTTTCATCCAAGCCGAGAGCGAAGTGTCGGCGATCAATATGGTCTACGGCGCCGCGGGCACCGGGACGCGGTCGATGACTTCGTCGTCCAGCCCGGGCATCAGCCTGAAGCAGGAGGGCATCTCCTACATGGCCGGGGCCGAGTTGCCGGCCCTCGTCGTCAACATGGTCCGGGCCGGCCCGGGGCTCGGCGGCATCCAGCCGGCCCAGGGCGACTACTTCCAGGCCACCAAGGGTGGCGGCCACGGCGACTACCGGATGGTCGTCTTCGTGCCGGCCTCGGTCCAGGAGATGATTGACCTCATCCGCCACGAGGTCTTCGAGATCGCCGAGCGCTATCGGAACCCGGTGATGCTGTTGGGCGACGCCATCCTCGGCCAGATGATGGAACCGGTGACCCTCCCCGACCCGGTCGATCCAAAGTCGCTGCCCCAGAAGACCTGGGCGACCACGGGGACCGGGGGCACCCGCAAGCCCAACGTGATCAACTCTCTCTTCCTCGACCCGGAGCTCTGCGAGAAGCACAACTTCAGGCTCCAGGAGAAGTACCGCCAGATGGCCGAGCGCGAGGTGCGCGTAGAGGAGCTGAACATGGACGACGCCGAGATCGTCCTCACCGCCTATGGCACTTCGGCCCGGGTGGCCATCTCGGCGATGAAGCGGGCCCGCGCCGAGGGGCTCAAGGTCGGGATGATCCGGCCCATCACCGCCTGGCCGTTCCCCGGCGAGCCCTTCCGCCGGGCGGCCGAGCGGGTCCGGGCCTTCCTCGACATCGAGATGTCGGCCGGGCAGATGATCGAGGACGTCCGCCTGGCGGTCATGGACCGCGCGCCCATCTACTTCTACAACCGGATGGGCGGGATGGTCCCGACCCCGAAGGCGGTCCTCGAGGAGATCAGGAAGATCGACCAGATGGTCAAGCGCGACGAGCTCGGGGGGAGGTCGGGGGTATGAGCGTCAAGGTCTTCGAGCGCCCCAAGGCGCTATCTGACGTCATCTTGCACTACTGCCCCGGGTGCACCCACGGGATCATCCACCGGTTGGTCGCCGAGTCCATCGATGAGCTCGGGGTCCAGGAGAAGACCGTCGGCGTGGCCTCCGTCGGCTGTTCGGTGTTGGGCTACAACTACTTCAACGTCGACTTCCAGCAGGCCGCCCACGGGCGGGCCCCAGCGGTGGCCACCGGGATCAAGCGTTGCCTGCCCGACCGGGTCGTCTTCACCTACCAAGGCGACGGGGACCTGGCTTCGATCGGCACGGCTGAGGCCGTCCACGCCGCCATGCGCGGGGAGAACATCACCATCATCTTCGTCAACAACGCCATCTTCGGGATGACCGGCGGCCAGATGGCTCCGACCACCCTCATCGGCCAGACGACGACGACCTCACCGGGCGGCCGCAAGCCCGAACGAGCCGGCCGGCCCATCCGCATCTCCGAGATGCTCTCGCAGCTTGAAGGGGCGGCCTACATCGCCAGGGTGGCCACCTTCAACGCCACCCAGGTGGCCCGGGCGAAACAGGCGATCAAGAAGGCTTTCCAGACCCAGGTCGACGGGAAAGGGTTCGCCCTCGTCGAGATCCTCTCCACCTGCCCCACCAACTGGGGGATGACCCCCAACGAGGCCCTCAAGTGGCAGGAGGAGAACATGCTCCCGGTCTATCCGCTGGGCGAGTTCAAGATCGAGCCAGGGCTGCCCCGGTCGTCCGGGGCCGCGGGCTCAGCGGCTAAGACGACGGTCCCGACGCGGGAGGTGAAGACGGAGTAATGACCGACATCGAATGCATCTTCGCCGGCTTTGGCGGGCAGGGCGTGATGATGATGGGCCAGCTCTTGACCTACGCGGCCGGCATGGTCGAGGGCAAGAAGGTCAGTTACATGCCCGCCTATGGGCCGGAAATGCGCGGCGGGACGGCCAACTGCACGGTCGTCATCTCGGATGAGAGTGTCGGCTCGCCGGTGGTCACCGACCCGAACGCCGTGGTCGCCATGAACCAACCGTCCCTCGAAAAGTTCGAGCCGATGCTCAAGGAGGGCGGGGTGCTTATCGTCAACTCCTCGCTGATCGGGATCAAGGCCAAGCGTAGCGACGTCCGGGTCTACTACGTCCCGGCCAACGAGATCGCCACGGGACTCGGGAACGACCGGGTGGCCAACATGGTCGCCCTGGGGGCACTGGTCGAGGCGACCGAGGCGGTGAAGATGGACTCCATCGTCGAGTCCCTCAAGAAGGCCCTGCCGCCGCACCGGCATAACCTCATCCCGTTGAACAAGGAAGCCCTTGAGCGCGGGGCGGAAGCGGTCCGCAAGACGGTCGGCCAGCCGGCCTGAGGGCCTCGGTAAGCTGAGACAGCGAGACCCGGGTTGACCCTTCGGTCATCCCGGGTCTCTTCCTAATCCCAGGGCTCTTGGGACCGGATTGGGACCGGACGGCGGGCGACCGCCCGCGGGCGCCAAAGTGCTAGCACCAAGTTCTAGTATCAAGTTCTAGTACCGCCAGATAGCACCCGGCCGGCGACCCCTGGGCAGACTATCTGACCGGGTGGGCCGCGTCAATGGTCCGCCCGGGGGCGGAGCCGTGTACGGAGCGAAGGTCGTCACCACAAGGGTTTCGCGAATCCTCGAGGGCTGGCCGGGAGTGGTCCTGGTCGCCCTGGATGGATTGGACCGACCAGGCCTGGTTTACCCGGAGGTCGTCGGGGCGGTCCGCGCCGGGGACCTGGTGGCGGTCAATACCACCGCCGCCGACCTCGGGCTCGGGACGGGGGGCTATCATCTCGTGGCCGCCCGACTGGGTGAACTGGAGTCCGGTGGGGAACCCGCTCCGCCCCCCGGCCACCTCATCAAGTGGCGCTACACGCCGTCCCAGGTGGCCTGCTTGACCGTGGAGGAGACCGAGCACCCGGGGGCCCGGGCGGTGAGGGAGTTCGGCGGCCTGGAAGGGATACCGGTGGTCGCAGCCGAACTCCACAGCCAGGTACCCGCGGTGGCGGCCGGGCTCAGGGCGGCCTGGGCGGGGCCCGGGGCGCCGGACTCGGGGGGACCGGGGCGGGATTCAGCGACCCGGGAGCGCCGCTTGATCTACATCATGACCGACGCCGGGGCCTTGGCGGCGAGGTTCAGCCGGCTGATCGGGGCGATGAAAGAGGCCGCTCTGATCGATGCGGTGATAACGGTCGGCCAGGCCTTCGGGGGCGACGTCGAAGCGGTGACCCTCCATTCGGGGCTGGCTGCCGCCCGCGCCTACCTCGGGGCCGACGCGGCCATCGTGGCCATGGGCCCCGGCGAGGCCGGTACCGGGACGCGGTTGGGTTTCTCCGGCTTGTCCCAGGGGGAGGCCCTCAACGCGGCCTGGTCCCTGGGCGGGCGGCCGGTGGCCGCGGCCAGGATCAGTTGGGCCGATCCCAGAGGCCGGCACCGGGGGGTCAGCCACCATACCTTGACGATGATGGAGGTCTCCGCGCTGGCCCCGTCGACCCTCGTCCTCCCGGAACTGCCGGCCCCGCTGGCGGCAGAAGTGCTGGCGGCCCTGGCGGGGTTGCCGGAACGCCACCGCGTCGCGGTGGCCGATGGCCGGCCCGCCCTGGACTGGTTGGCGCACAAAGGAATCCGGCCGTCGACGATGGGTCGGGGGATCGAGGACGACCGCCCGTTCTTCCTGGCGGCCGGCGCGGCCGGCGCCTACGCGGCCGGGCTCTGCGCGGCCGGGCTCACCTCGGCCACCTGATCACCGGAGCACGCCCCGCGACCCAGGCCTCGAGGACCTCCGCCAGGAACGGCTCAACACCCGGCGGCTTCGGCTCGCCCCCCGGACGCCCGGACCACAGCTGTCTCTGGTCCCTCAACCAGGCCCGCAGGTCGGCGACCCGGCCGCGGAAGGACAGGCAGCTGCGGCGGGTGACGATGACATACACGGCGCGTCCCTCCCAGAGGATGGAAGCGCGCCTATTCTATGCAAGAGTCGCGGGCTTTACGCCCAAGGTAGGTCTACGCCGGGTGGGAGACGCATCTCCCCCGGGGGTTGGGAGGAGGAGCGCCGGATGAGCCGATCAAGGCCGGCCGAAAGGTGCCTGGAGACCAGGGAGGTCTACCGGGGGCGGGTGGTCAACCTGAGGGTCGACCGGGTCCGCCTGCCCGGACGTCGGGAGACCACCCGGGAGGTGGTCGAGCACCGAGGGGCCGTGGTCATGCTGGCGGTGGACGAAGCGGGAAGGGTGGCCTTCGTCAGCCAGTATCGCTATGCCGCCGGTCAGGAACTCCTGGAACTGCCCGCCGGAACACTGGAGGAAGGGGAAGACCCGGACGCGGCCGCCGCCAGGGAGCTGGCGGAAGAGATCCGGTTCGCCCCGGACAGGTTGGAGAAGCTCGGCGAGTTCTTCAGCGCGCCCGGTTTCTGCACTGAGCGGCTTCACCTGTACCTGGCGACCAGCCTTCGCCCGGCCGAGGCCGAAGCTGACGAAGACGAGCGAATCGAGGTCGTCTGGGCGGCGCCCGAGGAGGCGGCGGAGTGGGCTCGTGAAGGGCGCATCCGTGACGCCAAGACCCTGGCCGGGTTGCACCTCCTGGCCCTGAGGTCCGGGGCGATGATGGACGCCGCCCGATATTCGGCCGTCGTCCCGTACCTCGTCCTCGGCCTGCTGGAGCGCCACCCGAGGGTCTGGGCCAGGCTTCGCGACTATGCGGCGCAGGCCGAGGGCCACCACAAGCCTAGACGAAGCAACCTGAACCGGCTTGCCCAGCGGTCTCCCCGGAGGCCGATGGGCCGACACCCGACCCGGCAGATGATCGTCTTCCTCGTCCGCAACGCCTCCAAGCAACTGAAACTCGGGTCGGAGGCCGACCCGAACGACCGCCGGCTTCAAGAGGCGGCCAGGGTGATGGACCTGGTCCAGATGGAACTGCGGACGAAAAGGGCGAGGGAGGCGGTGGGGGAGGCGGAGTCCCTCTTCACCGCCGATTTCCTCAAGGAGTTGGAGCGCCTGCTCTGGTTGCCCACCCGAGGAGATCTGCCGGCTCCCGAAGGCCTCCTGCGCCGCCCCTATGAGCGCGAACCGGCTCAAGAGAGGCTGTTCGATCTGACATGACCGACGCCGTCACCGACAACATGACCGGGCATCGTGGGGCTTCCCGGCCCGTCCTGTCCCCGTACTACGCCGATTTCCACATCCACGTCGGCTGCTCGGCCGACGGCCGCTGGGTCAAGGTCTCCTCGGCGGCCGACCTCACCGTCGAGAACATCGCCCGGGAGGCCGCCGACCGCAAGGGGCTGGACCTGGTCGGCGTGGTTGACTGCCAGACCGGTCCGGTCCTCAAGGACCTGAAGGACCTCGTCGCCCGCGGCCGGCTCGAGCCCATGAAGGGCGGCGGATTGAGGTTCGACGGCCGCCTGACCATCCTGCCCTTCGCCGAACTCGAGGTGGGTTGCGGCCGCCACGACCCCGCGCCGGGGAAGCCGGCCGGTTCGGCCCACTTCATCGCCGCCGTGGGGACCATCGAACAGGCCGAGGCCTTGGCCGGCAAGCTCCGCGGGCACGTCTCCAACCCCGACCTCAGCACGCAGCGCCTCTCCCTGACCCCCCGGGAGCTACTGGACATCGTCGCCGGCCTGGACGGGCAACTCATCCCGGCCCACGCCTTCACTCCGTACAAGAGCCTCTACGGCAACTGCGCGGATTCCCTGCGCCAGGTCTTCCCGGAGGGGACAGGGGGCCGGGTCCCGGCCATCGAACTCGGCCTGTCGGCCGATACGGCGATGGCCGACCGCCTGCGCGAACTCAGCGGCCTGACCTTCCTCAGCGACTCCGACGCCCACTCGTTGCCGAAGATCGCCCGGGAGTATAACCTCATGGACCTGGCCGCTCCCACCTACGACGAGGTGATCATGGCCCTCCACCGCCGGGACGGTCGGCGGGTGCTGGCCAACTATGGACTCGACCCGCGGCTGGGGAAGTACCACCGGACCCATTGCGATGCCTGTGAGTTGACCGTCGAGGAGCTCCCGCCGGTGCATGTCTGCCCGCGTTGCGGGAGCCGCCGGGTGGTCCTCGGGGTCCTTGACCGCCTGACTGAGATCGCCGACCGTGAGCGGGGCGAGAGCCCCCCGCACCGACCTCCATACCATTGGCAGGTGCCTCTCGAGTACCTGCCGGGGCTGGGCCCGAAGACGATGGAGCGACTATTGGCCGCTTTCGGCACCGAGATGGCCGTCACCCACCGGACCGGTCCGGCGGAACTGGCCGAGGTGGTGGGGGAGAGGATGGCCGGGACGATTATCAAGGCCCGCCAGGGCGACCTGGCCCTCACCGCCGGTGGCGGCGGGAGGTACGGTCGGGTCAAGGCCGGCGAGTAGGGCTGGACATAAAGGCCAGCCCGGAAAAATAAGGATGGAGGAGAAGCGCGCGAGGGGTGAGCGGCTTGTCCTTCATCGGCCGATTCCGAGAGGGCGTCTTCGACTATTTTCGCAAGAACGTCGCCCTCTATTTCTTTGTCATCTTGCTCTTCGCCCTCGGAGTGGTGGCCGGCTCGCTGACCATCAAGGCCCTTGGACCCGATCAGAAGCGGGAACTCATCGACCACCTGCAGGTCTTCCTGCGGGGCCTGGGACATACCGGACAGACCGTCGACCCTCAGGAGGTCATGCGGCGGGCCGACGGGGTTCACCTGAAGACGGCCGTCCTCGTCTGGGTCCTTGGGGTGACCATCATCGGGCTCCCCGCGGTGGTGGCGGTCATCTTCGTCAAGGGCTTCGTCATCGGGTTTTCCGTGGGCTTCCTGATTGAGCAGATGGGCCTGTCCGGCCTGGTCTTCTCGATTTTCGCCATCTGGCCCCAGAACCTCGTCGCCGTCCCGGCCTTCCTGGTCATCGCCGCCTCGTCCATCTCCTTCTCCTGGCTGCTGTTGATGAACCGGCTGGCCCATCGAAAGACCCCGTGGTTCGAGGAGTTCAGCGCCTACACGGTGCGCTGCCTGGCGATGACCGCCCTCCTGATGGTGGCCGGGATGCTCGAGGGCTACCTGACGCCCGTCCTCATGCGCCTCGTGTCGCAGGTCCTCGGCTGAGGCTGCCGCCCCTTGCGGGTCGCCCTTTGCCGCGGAAGGCGACTGGACAAGCTACCCCCCGGGAGAAGGAATTTTCCCAACCTTGGCTAAGTTAGGTCATGGCCGGTTCGGGCGGGGTTAAAGTCTGACGTCACCGGGGAGGCTGGCGACATGCTCATTGGCGTAGCAAAAGAGATCAAGAACAACGAGAACCGGGTGGCCATGACCCCTGCCGGGGTGGCCGCGCTGGTCAAGGCGGGCCACAAGGTGGCCGTCGAGAAGGCGGCCGGAGTCGGCAGCGGGATCTCCGATAAGGACTACGCCGCCGCCGGGGCCGAGATCTGGGACGACAAGAAAAAGCTCTTCGACGAGGCCGACCTGATCGTCAAGGTCAAGGAGCCGCTGGCGCCGGAGTACGGACTCTTCCACACCGGCCAGATCCTCTTGACCTACCTGCACCTGGCCCCCGAGCCGGAGCTGACCAGGGCCCTGATGAAGAAGAAGGTCGCCGCGGTGGCCTACGAAACGGTCCAGCTCGGTGACGGCTCGTTGCCCCTCCTCAGCCCGATGAGCGAGATCGCCGGCCGGATGGCCCCGCAGATCGGGGCCCACTTCTTGGAGAAGCCGCAGGGCGGGCGGGGAGTGCTATTGGCCGGCGTGCCGGGGGTGCCGCCGTCCGAGGTGGTGATCGTCGGCGGCGGGATCGTCGGGACCAACGCCGCCAAGATGGCCACCGGCCTCGGGGCCAGGGTGACCATCCTGGACATCAACGTCGACCGCCTGCGTTACCTCGACGATATCTTCCACGGGCACCTGACGACCCTGATGTCCAACAGCTTCAATATCGCCGCCGCGGTCAAGCGGGCCGACCTGTTGATCGGCGCCGTGCTCGTCCCCGGGGCGAGGGCCCCGCGGCTGGTCACCGAGGAGATGGTCAAGGCGATGAAGACCGGCGCGGTCATCGTCGACGTGGCCATCGACCAGGGGGGGTCGATCGAGACCATCGACCGGGTGACGACCCACTCCGACCCGACCTATGTCAAACACGGCGTGGTCCATTACTCGGTGGCCAACATGCCGGGGGCCGTCCCCCGGACGTCGACTTTCGCCCTGACCAACGCCACCCTACCATACGCCCTGCAGTTGGCCAACAAGGGCCTCAAGAAGGCGGTCAAGGAGAACTCGGCTTTGGCCAAGGGGATCAATGTCCTGAACGGCAAGGTCACCTATGAAGCCGTGGCCGCGGCTCACGGGCTCGACTACCACCCGCTGGAGGGAGTCCTGAAGTAGGGACTGAACGCCGGCGAGTCAAGAGAGAAGCAGGGGGCCTTCCCGGGCGGCCGGGGAGGCCCCTTTTTCGCCGTCGTGGTTCTACCGCCGTGGCTGGTTCCGTAAAGTCTTAACGGAAGATAGGAGGGGAGGAGAGCGGGTTGGCGCGGGGGGCAAGGCGGCCAAACCGGGTGACCGAGGCCGAGGAACGGCCCGCGGGGGCGGGTCTGAGGCTCCTGCGGATTCTGCTTATCCTCGTCGTCCTCGGGCTGGTCCTGCCGAGGCTCTTGGGGGCGGTGACCGATTACATCTTCCCCTCCGCCGGGCAGACCGCCCTGGCGGGGGTCGAGCCGGTGACCAGCCAGGTGATCGTCGCCGAGCGGACGGTCTATCACGGCTGGCTGGCCGGCGTCGTCATCTGGTGGCAAAGCCTGCAGCGGGGCAGGGAGTAGGGCCGTCCTTCCTTCCTTAGAAATTTCCACCGACAAAAGGAGTTTCAGGAATTATGTAGAATGGATTATGTCGTATAGCCCGGCCCGCCGGGATGCCCCCCGTCAGGGGGCCCAGCCTGCGGAGCCGGGCCGGTCGTCCGAAGGGGATGGCCCTTGGCCCTCTGCATAAAGGCCAGTCCTTCGAGGGAAGCTTGACGAGTGAACGCGGTCCAGACGTCCAATGAAGCCGACCAGGGCTTCGGATAGGAGAGTCCGGGATGAAGAAGCTGATCGGTGACTTCATCGATTACTTGAGTGTTGAGCGGGGTCTGGCCCTCAACACCCTCGAGTCATACGGCCGCGACCTGCGGCAGTACTCGGACTTTCTGGACAAGGGGCGGTTCGCCTCGGTCGAACAGGCTACCCGGGCGACGATAATCTCGTACCTTCTGTTTCTGGAGAAGCAGGGGAAGGCGACGGCGACCATCGCCAGGCGGCTGGCCGCCCTGAAGTCGTTCTATCAGTTCCTCGCCAGGGAGAAGATCCTTGACCGCGACCCCACCGCCAACCTGGAATCACCCAAGCTGGAGAAGCGGTTGCCCAAGGTCCTTTCGGTCAAGGAAGTCGACCAGCTGCTGAGGCAACCCAACCCGATCACCCCGCCCGGCCTCCGCGATCGGGCCATGCTTGAACTCCTTTACGCCACCGGCATCCGGGTCTCCGAACTGGTCAACCTCAATCTCAGCGACATCAACCTTGAGATGGGTTACGTCCGCTGCATCGGCAAGGGTTCCAAGGAGCGCATCGTTCCGCTCGGTTCGGTGGCTCAGCGGAGCGTCCAGGAGTACCTCCAGCGCGGCCGGAGCCGCCTCGTCAAGAGCGGGGAGGAACAATCCCTCTTCGTCAATCACCACGGCCGGCGTCTGACCAGGCAGGGGTTCTGGAAGATCGTCAAGAAGTACGCCAACGACGCCCGGATCGATAGAGAGATCACCCCGCACACCCTGCGGCACTCCTTCGCCACCCACCTCCTGGAGAACGGGGCCGACCTGCGCTCAGTCCAGGAGATGCTCGGACACGCCGACATCTCGACGACCCAGATCTACACCCACATCACCAAGGGCCGCCTCAAGGAGGTCTACGCTAAGACCCATCCGCGGGCCTGAGCCACCCATCCGCGGGCCTGAGCCCGGGGCCCCGGCGAGCACCATTGAGTACCCGACTTCCTGGCCCACCCGGCTACGGAAGTCTTTTCGCGTCAGGGGGGGTGCCCCACGACCCAGACCAATCCAACGGCCGACCGGCGGTCGGAGCCCATCCACCGGGTCATCCTGATCGTCCTCGACAGCTGCGGCATCGGGGCCTTGCCGGACGCGGCCGATTACGGCGACGAGGGCTCGAACACCATCGGCAACCTGTCCAGGGCCCGAGGCGGCCTGCGCCTGCCGAACCTCGGGTCGATGGGGCTCGGCCGCCTGACCGAGGTGACCGGCGTCCCACCGGTGGAGCCGGGCCGGGCCACGGCGGCCTTCGGCCGGATGGCCGAACTCTCCCCGGGCAAGGACACCATCACCGGACACTGGGAAATGGCCGGGATCATCCTCGACCGGCCGATCAAGACCTACCCGCACGGCTTTCCGCCGGAGGTCATCGAACCGTTCGAGAAGGCCATCGGCCGCAAGGTCTTGGGCAACATCGTCGCCTCCGGGACCGAGATCATCAAGGAACTCGGCGAGGACCACATGAAGACGGGCCGGCCGATCGTCTACACTTCGGCCGACAGCGTCTTCCAGATCGCCGCCCACGAAGAGGTTGTCCCCCTGGAGCTTCTGTACCATTGGTGCGAGATTGCCAGAAGCCAGCTGACCGGGGAGCACGTCGTCGGGCGGGTCATCGCCCGACCCTTCCTGGGACGGCCGGGAAGCTTCACCCGGACCGAGAACCGCCACGACTACTCGCTCAAGCCGCCCCACCAGATGCTCCTCGACAACATCGTCGAGGCCGGCCTGCCCGTCATGACCGTCGGCAAGATCATCGACATTTTCGCCGGCCAGGGGGTGACCGCGCAGCGCAAGACGGGCAACAATGCTGAGGGCATCGAGGCCACCCGGGAATACATCGCCGAGGGTGGGCCCGGGCTGATCTTCACCAACCTGGTCGACTTCGATATGCTCTACGGTCATCGCAACAACGTCGAGGGGTACGCCGAGGCCCTCGAGGAATTCGACCGCCGCCTGCCGGAACTGCTGTCGGTCACACGGCCGGGGGATTGCCTCTTCATTGTCGCCGATCACGGCTGCGACCCGACCACGCCGAGCACCGACCACTCCCGCGAATATACGCCCCTGCTCGTCTGGGGAGGGGCCGTCAAGGCCGGCACCGACCTCGGGACGCGCCGGACGATGGCCGATGTCGGCGCGACCATCGCCGAGATGCTGGCCGTCCCACCGATTGGCATCGGCACCAGCTTCGCCCGGGATGTCCTGGGCCAAACGTAGGAGGCTGATCACCTCGTGGACCAGGTGCTACTGAGGGAACGAATCAACGAAGCGGCCGGCTTTATCAAAGGCCGGGCCGGCGGCGAGGGGCTCCCCCGGACGGTGGAGCCGGAGGCCGGGGTGATCCTCGGGTCGGGCCTCGGCCCGCTGGCCGAGGAGGTCGAGAATCCGCTGGTCATCCCGTACGGCGAGATCCCGCACTTCCCGGTATCGACGGTGGTCGGCCACGCCGGCCGCCTCCTCATCGGCCGGCTGGCGGGCCGCCAGGTGGCCGTGATGCAGGGCCGGTTCCACTACTATGAGGGCTACTCCTTGGACGAGGTGACCTTCCCCGTCCGGGTGATGAAGGCTCTGGGGATCAGGGCCCTCATCGTCACCAACGCCTCCGGCGGGATCAACCCGGAGTTCGAGGCGGGTGACTTGATGCTGATCACCGATCACATCAACCTGGTCGGTGACAACCCGCTCCGCGGCCCGAACGACGCCGATCTGGGACCGCGCTTCCCGGACCTGTCCGAGGCTTACGACCCCGTCCTGAGGGCCGCCGCCCACAGGGTCGCCCAAGCTGAGGGCCTGATTCTTCGAGACGGCGTCTATGTCGCCCTCAGCGGCCCGACCTACGAGACACCGGCCGAAGTCTCCTTCGTCCGCTCCATCGGCGGCGACGCGGTCGGGATGTCGACCGTCCCCGAGGCCATCGTCGCCAGGCACGCCGGCCTGAGGCTGTGCGGGGTGTCTTGCGTGACCAACGTCCACCGGCCGAAGGGTGATCCCAGGCGGCGGGAGGTCAGCCACCGAGAGGTCATCGAGGTGGCCAACCGGGCCGGCTCCGACCTCAGCCGCCTGATCCAGGGCCTACTGAGGGCCGACTGGGAGGAGAGAGGATGAGCGTCTACCGGCCCTACGACCTGATCCTGAAGAAACGGGACGGTGGGGTCCTGACCGCCGAGGAGATCCGGCACCTGGTGAACGGCTTCGTCGCCGGCGAGATCCCCGATTACCAGATGTCCGCCTTCCTGATGGCCGTCTTCTTCCGGGGCATGGACGAGGCCGAGACGGCCGCCCTGACCATGGCCATGGCCGAGTCCGGCCAGATCCTGGACCTCAGCCGGATCGCCCCGAACGCGGTCGACAAGCATAGCACCGGCGGGGTCGGGGACAAGACCTCGCTGGTCCTGGTTCCCCTGGTGGCGGCCTGCGGGGTGCGGGTGGCCAAGATGTCCGGCCGCGGCCTGGGCCACACCGGCGGGACCATCGACAAGCTCGAGTCCTTCCCGGGCTTTCAGACCGCCCTCACGCGGCGGCAGTTCGTCGACAACGTCACCCGGGTCGGCCTGGCCATCACCGGGCAGACCGGCGAACTGGCCCCGGCCGACGCCAAGCTCTACGCCTTGCGCGACGTGACGGCGACGGTTGACTGCATCCCGCTGATCGCCTCCAGCGTCATGAGCAAGAAGATCGCCGGCGGGGCCCGGGGCATCGTCCTCGACGTCAAGGTCGGCGGCGGGGCCTTCATGACCACCCAGGCGCGGGCCGAGACCCTGGCCCGGACGATGGTCGCCATCGGCCGTTCGGTCGGCCGCCGGACGGTGGCCGTGATCTCCAACATGGATGAGCCGCTCGGGCGGGCGGTGGGCAACGCCATCGAGGTCCGCGAGGCCATCGACACCTTGACCGGGCGCGGCCCGGCCGATCTGACCGAGCTGTGCCTGACCATCGGCGCCGAGATGCTCATCCTGGCCGGGGCGGCGCCCGACGCCACCGCGGCGCGGGCCGCCCTGTCCGAAGCCCTGGCTTCGGGGACGGCCCTCGGCAAGCTCAGGGCGATGGTCGAGGCGCAGGGCGGCGACCCGGCCTACGTCGACGACCCCGACCGGCTGCCCAAGGCCTCCTCGAGCGAGCCGGTGGCGGCCCCCGCCGACGGCCACGTTCAGGCCATCGAGGCCAGGGAGATCGGCCTGGCGGCGATGCAACTGGGGGCCGGACGGGCGAAGAAGGGCGACCCGGTCGACCTGGCCGTGGGTATCGTCTTGAAGAAGAAGGTCGGCGATGAAGTGCGGGCCGGCGAGCCCCTGGCGGTGGCCCTGACCAATCGGGCGGAGGCCGTCCCGACGGCCGTCGAGCGCGTCAGGGCCGCCTTTCGGATCAGTGCGGAGCCGGTTACGCCGCGCCCACTGATCACCGGGATCATCAGGGAGTAAGACTACAGGGCAATGGGGCAATGAAGAGGACCGGCCCCCCGCGATTGGCGGGGGCCGGTCCTGCTTGTTTAGATGGATGGGGACCCATCCTGGGTCGGCAAGCGCCGGAGGATTGCCGCCGCCAGCCAGGCGGCCAACGCCATCTTGGCCACGTCCCAGGGCAGGAAAAGCAGACAACCCCGGATGATCGCCGCGCTCAGGGAGAGCGGGGCACCAACCACCTTGTTGAGGATTAGATAGAGGTAGGGGACACCGATGGCATAGGTGGCGGCCAGCCCGGCCAGCGCGGCGGCGAAGAGACGCCAAAACCCGGGCTTGGAAGGGCCGCGGCCGCGGCTGAGCGTGCCTGCCACATAGGCCCCGGCGGCCAAGCCCAGCAGGTAGCCGAAGGTCGGACTAACCACGTAGCCGACCCCGCCGCCGTTCGAGAACACGGGGACACCGACCAGGCCGGTGATAAGGTATCCGATCTGGGACGCCAGCCCGAGCCGCGGGCCGAGCAAGAGTCCCGACCACATGGCGAACAGAACCTGCAGGGTGAAGGGTACCGGCGGAACAGAAACGCGGATGAACGCCCCGGCGGCGGTCAAGGCCGCGAACAGCGCCGCCAGCACCAGGCGCTGGGTGCGGGTGGGCAAAGGGATCGCCTCCTGATAAACCACAAGGATCCCATTCATGATGGCCACCGCCCGCGAGAACACACAAGGTCGGATCCAGGCGGTGAGGAATCTGGACTCAGAAAGTCCAGCTTATCCGCTTAGGATCATACCCACAGGGTTTTCGCCAGTCAAACACTTTTTTTGGACCGGTGACCACCCGGAAGGCCGGGTCCGGCATGTCTGGGAGCCGCCCCAAATATGGATTACCGAGTCAGCGTCATTCCGGATGGAGGTGGACAGATGCGGGCGCGCGGGATTCGATCCGGCCTTGCCGCGGTGTTGTCCTTGGCCCTGATCGCCTCCGGGGCGATGGTGGCGGCGGCCGGTCCGGCGGCGGCCCTGAACGCGCCGACCGCGGCCATAGCCACGCTCGGGAAGAGCCTGGAGATCAAGGCGCCTTCGGCCATCCTTGTGGACGCCGGGAGCGGCCAAGTCCTCTTCGAGAAGAACAGCCATGAACGGCGGGCCATCGCCAGCATGACCAAGCTGATGGCCCTGGAGTTGGCTTTTGAGGCCATCGAAACCGGCAAGGTCTCCTTGCAGGACAAGGTATCCGCCAGTTCGGGGGCTTACCGGATGGGCGGTGCCCAGATCTGGCTGGCCCCGGGTGAGCAGATGCCCTTCGAAGACATCCTCCGGGCGGTGGCCATGCAATCGGCCAACGACGCCTCGGTGGTTGTCGCCGAGCACGTCGCCGGCAGCTTGGAGAGCTTCGTGGCGATGATGAACCAACGGGCCAAGGAACTGGGGATGCTGGACACCCACTACCAGAACCCGCATGGCATCGACGAGGCGGATCACTACAGCTCGGCCTTTGACCTGGCCGTCCTGGGCCGGGAGGCCGTGAGGCACTCGAAGCTCCTCGAGTTCACGTCGACCTGGGAGACCCGCATCCGGCCCGATCCGGTCAGCGGCAAGGGGCGGACCTGGCTGATCAACACCAACCGGTTACTGGTTCAAATGAAAGGGGTCGACGGGCTGAAGACCGGCTTTACCAACAACTCCGGCTACTGCCTCACGGCGACCCTCAAACGCGGCGACCTGCGGTTGATCTCAGTGGTCATGGGAGAGACCGAGGGCAAGCTCCGTTTCGATGAGTCGGCGAAGTTGCTCAGCTTTGGCTTCGCCAACTACTCCGGGGTGCCGGTCACCAAGAGCGGCGAGAAACTGGGCTCCGTCACCGTCCAGCGAGGCCTGGTGGAGAAGGTCGACGCGGTGGCCAAGGCCGACTTCTCGGTCGTCGTCCCGAAGGGCCAGGAGAGCGGCCTCAAGCGGGAGGTCCGACTGGCCAGGAGGGTGACCGCGCCCGTCCTCAAGGGTGCCCACCTAGGAACCTTGACCCTCACCCGTGACGGCCAGGAGGTCGGCCGGGTGGACCTGGTGGCGGCGGCCTCGGTCAAACGCATCGGTTACTTCCGGTTGATTGGCCGGTTGACCGTGATCCTGCTAAGGGGGGACTGACCGGACCCGCCAACCCCGGCTTGCCCGGTTCCCCAAACCCCGTCGCCCCGGCCTTGGCCGGGGTTCTCCTTTTTCTGGAAGGGTTTACCGGGCGCTCCGGCGAATGATAAGAAGCTGATGCGCGATGCGGGTTGACCAGGAGGTTCCCAGCAGTCCACACCTGGCCCGCGGCGGCACCGGTATCGTCCTGACTCCCTTCCTCGAGGGGATGAGGGCGGCCGGGGTGCCGATTGACGATGTCCTGGCGGCTCTGGGCAAGGATGGCGGCGACGGCGCTGCCGGGGGCGACCCCGCCCGCCGCGGCGAAGAAGACGGCGATCCACAGGTGGAGGTGCGTTGAAGCAAATGAAGATAGAGCAGGAAGTGCGCGGCCGGACCCTGATCATCCGGCTCGGCGGGGAGCTCGATGTGAAGACCGCCCCCGAGTTCCGGGAGACGACCGAGGCCGCCCTGGAGCGACATGCCCCCAACCATCTCCTCATCAACCTCGACGGGGTCTCCTTCATCGACAGCACCGGACTGGGGGCCATCCTCGGCCGTTACCGCCGGATCCAGCAGGGCGGGGGCCGGATGTCGCTGGTCGCCCCGTCCCCCAATGTCCGGCGGGTGATGGAGCTGTCCGGGATCTTCAAGATCATGCCCGCCTATCGCTCGGAAGAGCGGGCCCTCGAAGGGTAGGTGAGGGTGTTTGACCGAGCCCTTCAAGAACCACGTCAAACTCGAGATGGAGGCCCTGCCGGACAACGTCGCCCTGGCCCGGGTCACCGTCGCCTCCTTTGCCACTCAACTTGACTTCACCCTCGAAGAGGTCGAGGACATCCGGGTGGCCGTCTCCGAAGCGGTCACCAACGCCGTGGTCCACGCCTACGACGGCGGTCCGGGGACGGTGGTGATCGAGGCCGGCCACGATGGAGAGGCCTTGACCCTGACCATCCTCGATCACGGCCGCGGCATCCCCGACGTCGCCCTGGCGAGACAGCCGGCCTACACCACCGACCCCGAGCGGATGGGGCTCGGCTTCGCGATCATGGAGTCCTTCAGTGACGAGCTCGACGTGACCTCGGCCCCGGGCCGCGGGACCACGGTCCGGATGGTGAAGCGCCCACGGGCGGCCAGAGCGCATGGGGGGAACCCGGCCGATGCCCGGCCCGTCTGAGCCGAGCCTCCTCGACCGGGCCAAGAGCGGCGACGCGGGGGCCCGGGAGGCCTTCGTCCGCCAGAACCTCGGACTGGTCCACTGCGTCGTCAGGAGGTTCTGCCCGCGGGCTTCCCCGACCGAGGCCGAAGACGTCTTCCAAGCCGGCTGCCTCGGGCTTATGAAGGCCATCGAAGGCTTCGAGCCCAGCTTCGGCACGCAGTTCTCGACCTACGCCGTGCCGACCATCCTCGGCGAGATCCGCCGTCACCTGCGCGAGGGCGGGCCGCTGAAGATCAGCCGCTCGGTGCGGGACCTGACGACGCGGGTCCGGCGGGTGGCGGCGGAACTGATGGGCAAGTTCGGGCGCGAGCCGACGGTCGCCGAGATCGGCGAGGCCTTGGGTGAGAACCCCGAGGACATCGTCGCCGCGCTGGAGAGCCTGAACCCGGTGGCTTCGCTGGACGCCGCTTCGACCGATCGGGAGGACGACCGGACCCTTGGGGACAAATTGAGCTCCCCGGGGGCCGAGGACGAAGAGGCCTTCCTCGACCGCGTCGCCGTCCGCGAGGCCCTGACCCGCCTGCCCGAGAGGCAGCGGGAGATCGTCTACTGGCGCTTCTTCCGCGATCGCAGCCAGCAACAAGTGGCCGCGCTGGTCGGGCTGTCGCAGGCGCAGGTGTCGCGGCTCGAGCGGGACGCCTTTCGACAGATGCGGCAGCGGCTCGAGGCCTGAAGCGGGCGGACCCTGGTCCGCCGGGGTCCGATTCCGATGATTACCCGAGGGCGCCAATAGAGCCCGGCGGCCCGCCGGCGAAGGTCCGGCGGAAGCCCGCCGGGCCTGCTTTTTTGGGCTCTTGGTGGACGACGCCATTGCTGGCAGGCCGGACCAACGGCATAACGGCTTTACTGCCAGAGCATAATAAACCCACGTCAGGCAGCGGAGGGTATGAACCATGACCGTCCAACCCACCCCCAGGACCTCCCGGCTGATGACCGCCCTGGTCATCGTCAGCCTGATCCTCGTCGCCCTCCTTTGGGCGGCCGCCTACATCCGATCGGAGCCGAAGGTCCCGCGGCGGACCACCATCATCAGGCTCGACCGAAGCGTTTCCCATCGCGGCCTGGTCCGGCGGTTCGATTGACCCGCCGGTGGCATCGACATCACATGGACAGGGAGGCTGAGCGCAAGTGACTGTGGTGAAGGTATTGGAGCTCGTCGGGGAGTCCAAGAACAGCTGGCAGGAAGCGGCTTCGAACGCGGTGACCGAGGCCGCTCGGACGGTCGACCACATCACCGGGGTCGAGGTCATCAACTGGACCGCGGCTGTCAGCGGGCAGGAGATTAAGGATTACAAGGCCAACGTCAAGGTCGCCTTCGTGGTCGACGGGAACCGCCAGGGTCAGGGACAGAGTCAGGGACAGAGCCAGAGCCAGGGTCAGGGACAGAGTCAGGGCCAGGGACAGAGCCAGAGCCAGGGTCAGGGCCAGGGTCAGGGCCACAGCCCGAGCCAGAGATCGCCTTTCTGACGTCCGGTCCGGCACGACCGCATCATGACCACCGCAACGAAGGAACAACAAACCTCTTACACACGCCTGTTGAAGAAGCACCGGCCCAACCCGCCGGTGCTCCGCAATGCCCTGGCTGCCTTCATCACCGGTGGGGCCATCAGCGCCATCGGCCAAGTGGTGATGAGCTTCTTCCTCGGGCGCGGACTGCTGCCGGCGGAGGCGACCGTCTGGACCGCCGGGGCGATGATCTTCCTCGGCTCTCTGCTTACGGCCATCGGGGTCTATGACCTCATCGGGCGGTGGGGAGGGATGGGGGCGGCTTTGCCCATCACCGGATTCGCCAACGCCGTCGTCTCGCCGGCCATGGACTTCCGGCGGGAAGGATGGGTGCTCGGGCTGGGGGCCAAGATGTTTGTCATCGCCGGCCCGGTGATCGTCTTCGGCGTCGTCACGTCGGTCGTGGTCGGTTTGGCCCGCATCCTCCTGTGGGGAGTGCGCTGACGCGAAAATTCGGGGGGGTGACGGAAGACGGCTCCGAACCGGATCGGCCAGGGGACTCTGAGATTCCGGCGGCGCCCGGTGATCGTCGCCACGGCGGCCATCGCCGGGCCCGATGAGGGGAAGGGCCCTTTGGGCCCGGAGTTCGACGAGATCAAGAAAGACCGGCTTCTCGGGCTGGGGAGTTGGGAGAAGGCCGAGTCGCAGATGCTTCGGGAGGCCATCATCATGGCCATGTCCCGCGGCTCCTCCGACGAATGCCAGATCGACCTGCTGTTCGCCGGCGACCTCTTGAACCAGATCATCTCGGCCGACTTCTGCCTCCGCGAGTTCAGCACTCCTTTCATCGGCCTCTACGGGGCCTGCTCGACGATGGCGGAAAGCCTGATCATGGCGGCCATGGCCGTCGATGGCGGTTACGCCGACCGGGCCGTCGCCGCGACGTCCAGCCACTTCGACACGGCCGAGCGGCAGTTCCGCTACCCCATCGAGCACGGCAGTCAGCGGCATCCGACGACCCAGTGGACGGCCACCGGGGCCGGGGCGGTGGTGGTCGCCGCCTCCGGCCGGGGACCGGTGGTCGCCGCGGCGACGGTCGGCGTGGTCATCGACTACAAGCAGAAGAACATCAACGACATGGGCGGGGCGATGGCTCCCGCCGCCGCCGACACCATCATCAGGCACCTCCGGGCCACCGGGCGGCGGCCCGAGGATTACGACCTCATCGCCACCGGGGACCTGGCCGCCGTGGGCCATCCCGTGGCGGCGGAGCTGATCGAGCAGGCCGGCTTCCGCCTGGGCGACCGATTCAAGGACTGCGGCCTGATGCTCTATGACCGCAAGAAGCAGGACGTCCACGCCGGCGGCAGCGGGTGCGCCTGTTCGGCCCTGGTCTATTGCGGGCACATCCATAAGCGTCTCGAGCGAGGGGAAGCCAAGCGAGTCCTGCTGGTCGGGACGGGGGCGCTCTTCAGCCCGACTTCCACCCAGCAGGGAGAGTCCATCCCGAGCATCGCCCATGCGGTGGAGATCGAGGCGGGAGGCGAGGGAGGATGATGAAGGTAGTGATGGCCTTCGTCATCGGTGGCGGTCTCTGCGTCCTCGCTCAATTGGTCCTCGACCTCGGGCGGGTCACGCCCGCCCACGTCCTGGTCGGAGCGGTGGTCATCGGGGCCATTCTGAGCGGGTTCGGGCTCTACAGCCCGCTGGTCCACCTGGGCGGGGCCGGCGCCACCGTACCCCTCCTCGGTTTCGGGCATTCTCTGGTTCAGGGGGTCCTCCGGGATTTCACCCTCCGCGGCTGGCCGGGCCTCCTGACCGGCGGCTTTTCCGCCGCCGCGGTAGGTCTGTCGACGGTAATCATCCTGGCCACCCTGGCCGCCCTGGTGACCCGGCCGAAGCGGAAGTACTAGAGCACTGGCCCCGGCGAGGGTGGAGCCGGGGCGAAGGCGCTGTGGCACATGATTGAACTCGACCTATTCGGATTGCTCCTCACCGCGGTCGTCGTCGGCCCACGCCAGGCGCACCTGGTCGTCCTGGCGTCCTTGCTTCAGGAGGCCCTCCGCGTCCTGGCCGCCGTGGCTTTGCGCCACGACCTCCTGGCGGTGATGGCCGGCGGGGCCTTCGGGGCGACGGCGGCCGAAGGTCTCCCGCCCCTCGTCCTCGGGCTGGCCGGGCCGGCCCTGCTGGCCCTGGTGGCCCTGAACCTGGTCCACGGGCGGGAACGGCTGGCCGAGATCATCACCCCCTGGCGCGAGAGTGGTTATCCCTTCGCCGCGGTGGCCCTCCGACTGGCCGTCCTGACGGCGGCCATCGTCGTCTCCATCAGCCTCGGGGGTGGCGGACCCTGAACAAACACAATGAACCTTGGAGTGACATCATGGAACGGACGGACAAGCAGAAAGCGGGCAAGAAACGGGTCATCCTTGTCACCGACGGCGACCGGGTGGCCGAGAGGGTCATCGAGATGGCCGCCAAGAAGCTCGGGCTACGGACCATCTCGCGGTCCGGGGGCAACCCGACCCCGATCTCCGGCAAGGAGATCGTCGACCTGATCATGGAGGCGCCCAAGGACCCGGTCCTGGTGATGGTGGACGATCGTGGGAAGTCGGAGAAGTGGAAGGGCGAGCGCGCCCTGGAGCGCATCGCCAAGGACCCCAAGATCGAAGTCCTCGGAGTGGTCGCCATCGCCTCCCACACCCATGACGCCAACGGGAGCCACGTGGATGTGTCGGTGACCGCCAAAGGGGAATTGGTCGACGGGCCGGTCAATAAGGAGGGCGTGCCCGATGAGAAGCATGGGCGACTCAAAGGCGACACCGTCGACGTCCTCGAGGACCTGACCATCCCGGTCATCGTCGGCGAGGGCGACCCGGGGAAGCAGGACGGCGCCGACTGGCTCAGTAAGGGGGCCCCGCTGACGATGAAGGCCATCGAGGAGATCCTCCGACGGAACGACATCGAGGCCGAGGGCCTGTCGGGCCGGGTGGATCCGGGGGAACATTGATGGTGACGGACGTCGCCAGGCGGAGACCGATCCGCGTCGGCGTTCCAAGGGCCCTCCTCTACCACGAATACGCCGCCCTCTGGACGGCTTTCCTGGCCGGCCTCGGGCTGGAGGTGGTCGTCTCCGACCCGACGTCGAAGTCCATCGTCGACGCCGGGGTGAAGGAGGCGGTCGACGAGGCCTGCCTGCCGGTGAAGGTCTTCTACGGCCACGTCATCGACCTCCGCCGCAAGGGAGTCGATTACATCTTCCTGCCGCGGGTGGTCGCGGTCGAGCGGCGGGCCTACTCATGCCCGAAGCTCCTCGGGCTGCCCGACATGATCAGGCACACGGTCAAGCCATTGCCGCCGCTCATCGACGAGACCGTGAACGTGGCCAGGAAACCGCGGCAGATCTATGGCGCGCTGTGGCGGGCGACGGCGCCCTTCACCCGCAACCCGTGGACGTTGGCGAGGGCCTGGCGCCGGGCGCTGCGGGCCCACCGGGACTACCGGGAGCGGCTGTTGGCCGGTTGGATCCCGGGCGGGGGGAAGGCGGGGGACCGGGGGGGGACGGAGAGCCCGGGCGTCCACGACGGAGACCCCTCGGACCGCCTGACTATCGGCGTCCTCGGCCATCCCTACAACGTCTACGATCGCCACATCAGCCTCGACCTGCTCGGGAGGCTCGAACGGTGGGGGGTCAGGGTGGTCACGGCCGATTCCGTCCCGACCGAGGTGGCCAGGGCCGAGACGGACCGGTTGCCGAAGGACCTCTTCTGGTCGACGGGCCGGAAGATCCTCGGCTCGGGGCTGCACTACCTCAACAGCCGCTCGGTGGACGGGCTGATCCATCTGGTCTCCTTCGGCTGCGGGCCGGACTCGCTGGTCGGGGAGTTGGTCCAGCGGAAGGCGGCCCGCCTGGGGACGGTGCCTTTCCTCCTGCTCACCCTGGACGAGCATTCCGGCGAGGCCGGACTGGTGACCCGGATCGAGGCCTTCATGGACATGGTCAGGCAGCAGCGGAGGGCCGGCGGGGGGCCGGTCGGGGAGGGTGGGAACGTCGGATGAAGGTCACCTTTCCCCACATGGGCACTCTCTGGGTGGCCGCCAAGGCCATCCTCGAGGACCTCGACCTGGAGGTCGTCGTCCCGCCCAGGCCGACCACCCGGACGATGAACCTCGGGGTCAAGCACTCACCCGAATTCGCCTGCCTGCCGCTGAAGCTGTGCGTCGGCAACTACCTCGAAGCCTTTGAGCGCGGGGCCGACGCCATCGTCATGGCCGGCGGCATCGGTCCCTGCCGGTTCGGCTACTACGCCCAGGTCGAGCGGGAGATCCTCAACGACCTCGGGTACTCGTACCGGATGATCGTCCTCGAGCCGCCCAAGGGGCACCTCTCGGACCTTGTCAACGAGATCAAGGGCTTTACCGGCCAGCGTTCGCTGCGCCGGATCTATCAGGCCGCCCTGTTCGGCTATCGGAAGCTGGGGGCACTCGACGCCATCGAGCGTCGGACGAACCAAGTCCGGGTGGACGAGGCGGCCCGCGGGGGGACCGGCCACGCCGTACAGAAGGCGACGGCCCTCATCGACCGGGCGGCGTCGATGGACGATCTGAAAACGGCCCTCGCCCGAGGCCTTGAGGTCCTCGATCAGGTCCCGCGCAAGGAATCCGGCGACCCGCTCAAGATCGGCCTCGTCGGCGAGGTTTACATGCTCCTCGAACCCTACGTCAACCTCGATATCGAGCGACAGTTGGGGGAGATGGGCGTCCTCGTCGAGCGTCACGTCTACCTGACCGACTGGGTCCGCAGCCATCTGACGGCCGACTTCCTCCGGTTCGATCACGAGCGGGAGATGCGTCAGGCCGCCAAGCCCTACCTCGGGCACTGGGTCGGCGGGCACGGGGTGGAGACCATCGGGAATTCCGTCCTCTACGCCCGCCGGGGCTTCGACGGGGTCATTCAGGTGGCCCCGCTGACCTGCATGCCCGAGATCGTCGCCCGCAGCCTGCTGCCGGTGGTCAGCCAGGACCACGGGATCCCCTTCCTGTCGCTATTCCTCGACGAGCACGCCGGTGAGGCCGGCCTCCGCACCCGCCTGGAGGCCTTCGTCGACCTCCTCGAACGCCGGCGGGAGCAACGCCGGCGGCGGGCTTCAACCCTTTCTTTGGAGGTGGCCGGACATTCGCGGTAAGCCAGCCTACTTGGGAGTCGACGTCGGTTCGGTGAGCACGAACCTGGTCCTCCTGGACGAGGACGAGAAGGTCCTCGAGGCCCTTTACCTGAAGACCGGAGGGCAGCCGGTGAAGGCCGTCCAGGAAGGTCTGGCCCGGTTGAGTGAGGAGGCCGCCGGGGAGGTCCGAGTGGTCGGCGTCGGGGCGACCGGCAGTGGGCGCCAACTGACGGGGGTGGTGGTCGGGGCGGACATCGTCAAGAACGAGATCACCGCCCATGCCGTGGCCGCCCTGCAGCGTTTCCCGGGCGTGCGGACGATCCTCGAGATCGGCGGGCAGGATTCCAAGATCATCATCATCCGCCAGGGGGTGGTGGTCGACTTCGCCATGAACACCGTCTGCGCCGCCGGGACCGGCTCCTTCCTCGACCGGCAGGCGGCCAGGCTCGGGGTGGCCATCGAGGACTTCGGCGCCCTGGCCCTCCAGTCCGAGCACCCGGTGCGGATCGCCGGGCGCTGCGCCGTCTTCGCCGAGTCGGACATGGTCCACAAGCAGCAGATGGGCCACACCACCGAGGACATCACCCGCGGACTGTGCCAGGCTCTGGTTCGCAACTTCCTGAACAACGTGGCCAAGGGCAAGGAGATCCAGCCGCCGGTGGCCTTCCAGGGCGGGGTGGCGGCCAACGTCGGCATGCGTCAAGCTTTCGAGGAAGCGCTGGCGATGGAGGTGAACGTGCCGACGTACTTCGGGGTCATGGGGGCCATCGGAGCGGCCCTCCTGGCCAAGGAGGAGATGGCCAGGCGACCTCGACAGACGTGCTTCCGTGGCTTCGAGATGAGCCGGACGGACTTCCGCACCACCAGCTTCGAATGCGACGGCTGTCCAAACCACTGCGAAGTCATCGAGATCTACTTGAACGCCATCCTGGCCGCGCGTTGGGGCGGTCGATGCGACCGCTGGGATCAGCTCGAGCGAAGCCACTTGGTCGCCGGTGGAAAACAGCTATTGACGTCACTCTGAGCAGGCGTTATCATTGACGCAAGGCTGAGTGGGACAAGTCGGATTGCTTCGGCGCGGTCGCGACCCTTGCGACGACGGCTCAGCGAATGACTTGACCGGTCGGTTTCGGCCGGTTTTTCATTTTACCGAACAAACAGGCGGGGGGAGAACGTTGAGGAAGACCGAGGTTCTGGCCAAGAAGCGGATCGGTACGTCCCCCGAGGACGACCGGCCGCCCAGTCGACGGAACGGACCCGCTGACGTCTTTCTGCTGCCCGGCCAGACGGTCGGGGAGAACGGGCACCTTCATCTCGGCGGTTGTGACGCGGTCGAACTGGCCCGCAAGTACGGGACCCCGCTGTATGTCATGGATGAGGCCGTCATCAGGGAGCGCTGCCGCGAGTATACCTCCGCCTGCCGACGCCACTATCCCGAGGATCCGGGTATCCTTCCGGCCTATGCCAGCAAAGCCTTCTTGAACATGACCATGGCCCGGATCGCCGCCCAGGAAGGCCTCGGGCTTGACGTCGTTTCCGGGGGCGAGCTGCACACGGCCGTCGAGGCCGGTTTTCCGACCGATCGGATCGTCTTCCACGGCAACAACAAGACCCCGGCCGAGCTGAAGCTCGGGATCGAGGTCCAAGTGGGCCGCTTCATCGTCGACAACCTTGAGGAACTCGAGCTCCTCGAAAGCCTGGCGGCCGGGAGCCGGGGCGCGGTTAAGCCCAAGGTGCTCCTGCGGGTGACCCCCGGGGTCCAGGCCCACACCCACGATTATGTCAACACCGGCATCGAGGACTCCAAGTTCGGGTTCACCCTCCGCGGCGAGCAGGCCCTCCGGGCGGCCGCCCGGGCCGCGTCCTCGGCGAACCTGGTCCTGACCGGATTCGCCGCCCACATCGGCTCGCAGATCCTCGAGACTGAGCCGATGGGCATGGTCGGACGGGTGATGGTCGAATTCGCCGCCGAGGTTCGGCGGAGGATCGGCTTTGTCGCCAGCGAACTCGACCTGGGAGGTGGCCTCGGGGTTCGTTATGTGCCAACCGACGACCCACCGTCGATGGACGACTTCATCGGGATGGCCGCCACCACTGTCCGACAGGAGGCCGAACGACTCGGCCTGCCGTTGCCCGGACTGATCTTCGAGGTCGGACGGGCGATGGTCGCCGAGGCCGGCACGACCCTCTACACCGTCGGCGGCGTCAAGCACATCCCCGGTATCCGCACCTACGCCTCGGTCGACGGGGGCATGACCGACAACCCGAGATTGGCTCTGTATGGGTCGAAGTACATGGCCGTCCTGGCCGACCGGGCGGATCGAGCTCACCATCGGACCTACGCCATCGCCGGCCGCAACTGCGAATCCGGGGACATGCTCATCTGGCGGGCCAAGCTGCCGACCCTCAAGGCCGGCGACACGTTGGCCGTCCTGTGCACCGGCGCCTACAACTACTCGATGGCCAGCAACTATAACCGGGTCCCCATCCTGCCGGTCGTGCTGGTCCACGACGGCCAGGCCGACCTCATCGTCAAGGGGCAGACCTGGGCCGATATGACCGCCAACGACCTCCTTCCGGCGCGCTTTGCCGAGCGCAACCTGCGGTTCGCCTCGGCGGGGGCGGCCGGACGTCGGGCTGGGGCCGATTGAGCAGGGAGTTTGTCGACTACTACGCGGCTCTTGCGACGCGCTTTCTTCAGTCTGGAGGTGTCGTCCCGGCGGTTCGCGTTTTGACTTTGCGTCGGCAATCGGGTAAAATGAGCTACAGCGGTTGTGTTGGGCGGTTGGCTCAGTGGTAGAGCGCTTGACTCACATTCAAGAGGTCGCTGGTTCGATCCCAGTACCGCCCACAAGCAGAGAAGCCGCGCTACGGAGGGGTTTCCGGGCGCGGCTTCTTCGTTCCTCGGGCCATGTGGGAAGGGGTCGGACACGAAATTGCACACGCTTTATCCCTTCGGCTTGCCGACCCGCGACAGCACTATGTCTTCGACCCTTGCCGCCGCGTCCGTCTGCATCGACTTCAGCGCCTTTGGTCAAAGACAGGATGTCCTCGAGAACCACATCCATCACGGCAACGGCGTACCAAAAAAGCGAAGGCCGCGATAAGGACGAGCAGCAAGATGAGTGCTGTCAATCTGGCGACCCCTTTCTGCTCTTAACGCTTTACCATCCTACCGCTCCATGAAATCCCTGAGGTATTCCGCGATCCGGTCCAAACCGGTCTCAACCAGCGCCTTCCCCATTTCCGGGGCGGCCTTGGTCGCGTCGCCAAGGGCCCCGTTTTCCGTGCCCTCGTCGAAGAAGCGCGCCTCCGCCACCCACGGCCACTTGTCTATCCGCTCCTGCACCGCCCCGACGATCTTGCCCGGCGTCAGGGCGTCTTTCCTTATCGCCCGCGGGTAGAGGTGCAGCATCACGGACATCTCCCCCTCGCAGGAGTGCCCGTTGACGGGGGACTTGACGTGCTGGTCGTAGACGTCGGAGACCGCGTCGTACGGGACGGTCGCCCAGGCCGCCAGGCACCCCAGCTCGTGCCTGACCCGGTTGTTGATGATGGTGAGAGCGGCCGTGTTGCCGCCATGTCCGTTGGCGAAGAAGAACCGCCGAATGCCGTGGGCTTGGAGCGACCGGACCATGTCCATCAGCACGGCGACGAGGGTCTCCGGCTGGAGCGTGATCGTCCCCGGGAACCGCATGTGGTGGCTGGACACGCCGATGGGGATCGCCGGGGTCACCAGGGCGTGAGGGAAGAGCCTCTCCCCGAGCAGCTTGGAGAACTCCCTCGACCCGGCCGTGTCCATCTCGAAGGTGGCGTGCGGCCCGTGCTGCTCGGTCGAGTCGACCGGGATGATGGCCAGCTTTACCTGGGGCAACGCCTCCTTAACCTCAGGCCAGGTCAGGTCGTGCAGGTATAGGCACTTTCCGACTTCGGACATCAGAGCCACTCCTCAATTTACCGATTGGCCACCACGAGGGCCCCATTTCCAGGTGACGACCGGGATTTCCTGCCCCTGGAACCAGCACGGAGGGGTGAGCGTCTAAGACTCTAGACACTCCCTCAGGAGGTTTGGATGAGACGGTTCGCCCTACTCGTCGCCGCGTTCCTGGCTGTCTCCTTAGCCCTAGCAGGCTGCGGTTCTCGCCTTCCCCTTCAAGAGAACGCCGACCGGGTCCTCCTGGTGGATGAGACCTACGGCTGGCTCCTGACCGGTGAGACCGCCCAGGATTTCCTCCGGTTGCTCCGTTCGGCCGAGGCCGGGCGGGTGAAAGACCCGCCGCTCCTTACCAACTATTCAGTGCGCCTGGTCATCGCCGACGGGTTCGGCGGCCCAGGCCAGGTCATCCTGTACGACGCGGCCCACAAACTCATCTCGTACAAGGGACTGACCTACCGACTGTCTCAGGAGTTGCCTCGCCCTCAGCCGCAGGACGGCGTTCATTTCTTCGCGGTGGGGAGCTACGGTTTGAACGCGTTGGCCAACGCATGGGTCGCGGTGAAGGCCAAGGACAAAGGGGCGGTTATCGGCCTCGACGGCCTCTACGCCGGCGCCAAGGTCCTGCTCGTGAGCATGGGGGAACAGACCACCGCCGGCTATACGGTGGACCTCATGAACGCCCATTACGATCAGGGCACCTGGCGGTTACTGCTCGAATACCGCAGGCTGCCGGAAGACGCCGCCACTGATGGCGTCAGGCCCATCCCGACCTTCGTCGCCACCTTCGACGGGACGGAGAAGGTTGAGGTCTACGAGGTGGGGGAGGCCGGCGGCCAACCCAAGCTCGTCGGCATGCCAATCGAGGAGGAGAAGGTTCAGCCCCCGAAACCTCCTAACGTCGTGGAGCTCACAGGTATCTGCCGAAACCTCATCGACGAGTACCTGCGAGACCTCAAGTCCGCCGCAGTGGATGAGAGCCGCCGCCTGATAGACTACCGCATCGACACGGTCAAGTTCGAGTATGAATGGCCGGCCACCGGGCGGCTGACCTTCTACGTCGAGTTCTCCGTCCTGCCGGCCAACAAGAGCGGCTGGATGGCCGGGAACGGCCAGGAAGGACCCGACGGTTGGATCCTGAAAAAGACCTTCTTTGTAGACATGGAGGGCGCCGGCACCGACTATCACATCACGGGCATGGGCACGAGCCCATGACGGAGCGCCCCTCATGCAACACAGCAATGGCCCGGCAGAACTTGCTGCCGGGCCGTTGTCTTCCTGTCACGCTAGCCTTGACCGATGGTGGGATTCGCCTACGTGTACTTCTTTAGGACCTCATCAGGCAGATAGATGACGTACTTGCACAGCATGTCGCCGCTCAGGACCGACTGCGTGACCTCGCCGTCAAGCTCCCGGCCCCTTTGGATCAGATTGCGGAGGCGCATCGCCATCTTGAAGGAGGACACACGAAGAGCAAGATCGTCGTGGAAATCCTGAGGGGTAATCGCGAGTCGCCAACGCCAGACCTTTGAAGCCATGGCCGAGAGCCATGGCTTCTTTGCGCTTCCGTATGGCTGTTCCACGGTCAATCCGAAAGCGAAAAGGCCCCCAAAGGCTTATCCTCGTAAGTAGAGCGAAGCGTCTTGCCGTCTATGGTCATCTCCCATTGCACTAACACGATGCGGCTCGCGTGTTTGGCTGGGATCATGGCCCTAGCGATGCCACCTTCCACTACGGCGTCGACAGTGAACGTTCCTGTCGCGCCTTCGCGGAGGGGCGTGTAAATGAACCGGACGTTCGTTGCCCCCTCTGGTATGGAGACTTGAAACGGGAGTGGGGCCGAGAAAGGCTCGCTGGGATAATCCAGCTGCCAGGTCGTAAGGAGAAGCCCTTCGGATAGGTCGGGGAGTGGTTCCAACCCACCTTTCCCAGGATCGCTCAGTTCAAGGATCTCGACATCGGCCTTCTTCGGAAATACCATGGCCAGTTTGCCTGTGTCTCTTTGCCAAAAGAAGCGCCAGGAAACGTCGGGAAGCCCTTTGAGGCCGGCGAGGTTCCAGGACTTCGCGACAGAGACTTTCCACTTATCGCCGTCCACGCTTAGCCCAACAAGGTGATAGCTAAAGGGTGCGGATCTCCCCGGGTTCAGCACCAGGACCTTGGCGTCCCTTCCCCAGAGCAGTTCCTGACTCGGCTGATCGCTATAGTAGAGGGCTGTCGCCGTATTGCCGGCATCCCCGGAGATGCGATTGAGATTAGTCTCGACCGTGGTTCCACCCTTGACTGGTGAGCGCAGCTCATAGACCCGTTTGTTGTCGGACAGGAGGTTCTGCGCCGGGTCATAAACGAAGGTGGCCTTCGGAATCAGACTGTCACCCACAAACAAGCTGATGGTCCCAAGGAGCGGCTGGTCTGGTACTGTCTTCTTTATAGAGCTGGCTCTGCGCAGCAAGGAAATGACGTCGGCCGCCTCTTGGCCGCCCATGACCGTGACCCTATCGGCCAAGACCACCATGACCCTGTCGACTTTCCCAGGGATTTCAGGCCCAGCCGAGCAGCTCATCAAGAAGGCTGTCAGGACACTGACGATCGCAATGAGGATTCCACGTCTCATTCGTCTTCCTCCATCGGTCAGCTTCGTCGAGGGTGGTCAGACGCACCTTCACCTGAACTAGACGAGGAACAAAGGAAACGGGTTCCATCATCATCTGTGTCCCGTGCACCCTCAATGTCTCCTCGGGGTCAGTTTGGATGTCGTCTTACAGTCGTGAAAGAACTCGATCAGCCCGTGGTCCAGCGTGGTATACTCATTCAGCACCTCGGAGTAGAAAGACGTCCCGAGAACGCGGTGGGAATTCGCGTAGCCTTTGAACGGGGATCCGTTGGTCGCTCCCGCTTCGACGAGGGCCCCTTGGGCGTCCACGGGAGCATAGTGGGGGTAGAAGTCGGCGATCTGGTGGGCGAGCCACCCACAGGCGACCGCCAGCTCCCTCGGCGAGTGGACTTGACCCGCTTTCGTGGACAACCCTACACTTGGGGTGTAGAGAAGTCCAGAAAGGGTGGGGTCCATGCCAAGAAGCCATCCCCCGTATCCCGCTGAGTTCCGGGCCCAAGCTGTTGAACTGGTACGGACGAGCGGCAAGTCGATCCTGGAGGTCGCGAGAGAACTGGGGATCTCGGGCGAGGGGCTGCGTCGATGGGTGCGCCAGGCCGAAGCCGATGCCGGTCGTGGCCGGCCGGGCGACCTGACCACCGACGAGAAGGCCGAGCTGCACCGCCTGCGTCGGGAGATCAAGGTGCTGCGCGAAGAGCGCGAGATCCTAAAAAAAGCCGCGGCCTTCTTCGTGGGGGAGAGCGAGACCCGGTGAGCCGGTACCGGTTCATCGAGGTGGAGAAGGCGGATCATGCGGTTTCGCTCATGTGCCGTGTACTGACGGTCTCACGGGCCGGATACTACGCCTGGCGGCAGCGTGGTCTGTCACATCGGGCCCGGAAGGACTCGGCCTTGATGGAGCGAATCCGCTCCATCCACCGGGCCAGCCGAGGGACCTACGGGGCGCCCAGGGTGCGCGCCGAGCTTGCCATGGAAGGCGTGGCCACCTCGCGGAAGCGTATCGCCCGGCTGATGCGGGCGAGCGGTCTCAGCGGCGTCCGCCGCCCACGGCGCCGGGTACGGACGACGATCGTCAACCCCGCCGCGCCGGTCGCCGCCAACCTGGTGGCCCAGAACTTCGTGGCCGAGGCTCCAAACCAGCTCTGGTTCGGAGACATCACCTATGTGCCGACCCAACAGGGCTGGCTGTACCTGGCGACGCTCATGGACTGCTACGCGCGGCGCATCGTAGGCTGGTCGATGGCCGACCACCTGCGCACGGAGCTCGCCCTGAGCGCTCTGGACATGGCCATACGGCGTCGCCGCCCTCGGCCAGGCGAACTGGTGCACCACACCGACCGTGGCTGCCAGTACACTTCGTCGGTCTACCAGGCGGCCCTGGCCGGCGCCGGGATCACCGCCTCGATGAGCCGGAAGGGCGAATGCCTTGACAACGCGGTGGCGGAGAGCTTCTTCGCGACGCTCAAGGCGGAGCTGATTGAGAGGCGGACCTGGCGGACGCGGGCCGAGGCGACGCAGGCGGTCTTCGAATGGGTCGAGGTCTTCTACAACCGCCAGCGGCTACATTCCGGCCTCGGCTACTCATCCCCCACGGAATACGAAGAACGGGTTCGAGCAGAGAAGGTAGCGTAAGAAGAACCAAGCGCAAATCTGTCTACGAAACCGGGGCAAGACCAGCGGCCTCCCCAGCCTCCCCTGTGGTGTGGAGGCTTATTTCATGCCCAAGAGGCCCGCCCAACTCTCGGTGGCCGCCACCTCCAAAAAAGAGAAGCCCTCCGGACAGAGTCTCGGAGGGCACATGTCAACAGTCTGAAGGCTGATGATCCGGAGGATCATCAGCCTTCAGGCTGCTATCTCCGTGCCCCTACTGTGTCTTCTCGCGGGGGGCGGGTCATCTCCGGCAGCTACGAACCCGTTGCCGCACGAATCATGTCGACAAATAGCTAACAAAATAAGCCAACAATAGGGAGGAAATGGTGCGAGGTGGAAGAAGCCCCCAATTGGCGAGGAAGCGACAGCCTATGACAGAAAGAGTCTCTTCCACGACTCTCAGGGAGGTGATGCCACGACAATCTTTAGTGTTGGATAGTTGCTCCGGAACGACCCCATGAACAACGAAGCATATTTCTAGTGCTGAAGGGAGGTGCCCCGACAAGACGGATTGAGCTCTTTGAGCGGAATGCTGTGAAGGAGGTATTCGACTTGAGAGCGAAAAGGCTGCTGGGTCTCCTCATTGCTGTCCTGTTGATTGCCTTTGCGGCAACGCCCGCAAGCGCCTATTACTATACCGGCATACACTGGCCGTATGTCCAGCACCAGAAAACACTGATCTACTATAACCCGTACCCTCAAGGCCAGCCGGCCGTAGTCACCGAGATAAACAGCGCAGCTAACTCGTGGAACGGGGCCGGCGCAAACTTCCAGTTTGTCATCCAGGCGGGCGGCCCGAACTCATGGGGGGCTGCTTCTTTGGATCCCCAGACGGGAGCCGAAACACAGTACTGGTACGACATTAACAATATCGTCCTGCAGGCAATAACAAACTTCAACACCAACGTGACCTACTCTACCAATGGCGCTCCCAACACTCTCGACATTCAGTCTGTTGCCGTACATGAGTTTGGCCACTGGCTTGTCCTTGGCCATGCTTCAGCAACAGACGCTGTGATGCTTCCCACAATCGGATTGGGCGTCATCAGGCGCCAACTTACCTCCGACGACGTCCTCGGGGCAAAGGCCGCCTACCCGCAGAATCCGCCCATGCCTTAGGTGACAAAGGAGGGATCCTGCAATGAGAAAAGCGCTGTTGGTCGCGGCGGTATTGGTGCTAATCGTTTCCGCTCTGGCCGGGCAAGCGTTCTGGAGCAACTCAACGGTGTCTGAACAGGGGGGCCCGCCCTCGGCCTTTGTCAGCGTCAGCAGTCTGAGGCTGGATCTCAGCATCCCGCAGTACGTGTCCTACGCGGACGCAATAGTCCGAGGGAGGGTGACCGGAATTGGACCCGGCTCATGGAACACCCCCGACGGGCATAAACCGAGCTCTCCCGACCCCTTGGCGGCGATCTCGGCTCCGGTTCATCTGAAAGTGACGGCCGTGCTCAAGGGGAACGTGGGCGTCGGCAATGATCTCACCTTCGCCCAGATGGGCGGCACGGCGGACGGTGTAACACAGGTCTTTGCCGATGAGCCGACGTTTAACGTCGGCGAGGACGTGATCGTATTTCTGCGCCCCTCAGCCAAGAAGGTCGGCCTGATTGACATCAGCGGTAAGTTTGTCATTGGTCAGGACGGCTCTGCCAGGAACAGCGTAACCAATAGTGTCTTCCGCATGGAGGACCTGGTGAAGCAGGTACAGGCCGCCACAAAGTGAGACAATCAGCGCAGGCCATCAGTCAAGGACTTACGGAATTCTCGCTGAGTTGCCTCTCCACGGCGGCAATGGGAGCCCTTTAAGAGGGCTGGCCGTCTGATGCAGTAGGCCAAGGCCAAAGTGCCAAAAGCTCGAAAGAGAGCTCCCGTTTCATCTGGTCACGCCTCTGAACGCCTCAAACCAGAAAGCTTTGACATCCCTGAACATTGCTACCTTGAGTAGCCCGCCCTCCCGAACCGGGAAGGCGGGCTTCGTTATTGTGAGGGGTTGACGCTCCTTCGTTGTCAAAGGAGGGGTTCCTCGTGCTGAAAGCCTTGTCGCGCCTCTTCGACATCCCGTTCCCGAAACCCGCCCGGCGCGTCTTCTGGAGCGTCGTCGCGGCGGCCCTGGGCGTCTCCGCATGGGCATTCAGGGGCTTCCATTTCCGCTACGTCCCCGCCATCCTGTTCTGGGGGATCCTGGCCGGCTACTTCGACGCCACGGTCGACTCCGACGGCAAGGTGACCTGGGGGGGCGGCGGCGCCATCTACACCTTCGTCCTTGTCACCTACCCGCCAGCGGTGACCGCCGGCGTCACCATCCTCGGCAACCTCATCGTCCAGCACCACCTGGTGCCCCACCGGACGCCCGTCCGCTCTTTGGTCAAGCGGGTCTATAACGTCAGTCAGCTGCTCGTCTGCACGACCGTCGCCAGGTTGTTCTTCACGGCCTTTGGTGACCGTTCCCCCTGGGCTTTTCCACTTCGGACGAGAACTGGAAATCCACAGCATGCACTCATTCAGGACCCAGACCAAACGAGGGGGGACAAATGTAACTTAGCAGGCATCAAAAACGCGTCTTGACAATGGGGTCCACTTGGAAAAGCCAGTCCGGCAAGGGTTTGCCGGACTGGCTTTTTTGTGTCCCTTAATGGGTCGCCTCTCGACGTCAGGAACCGGTCAGGAACCCGCGCTAGCCGACCTTGTGGGCGGCGTATACTTGTTCCTCACAGGAAGGTGCAGGAACTGCCAGTGGCCCTTGTCTTTTCCGACCGACTGCGGGTTATTGCCGAGCGAATGGCCGCCTGAAAGGCCTACGTCACCGACCGATCCGATCACTCCTCGCCCGGCGGCGAAGCCGGCGGCGGATCGGTCGCTCCGTCGTCGGAGACGGGCTGCATCAGCTTGCGGACGAGGACGAGAAGGAATAGGAGGAGGCGTTCCCGCGGCTGGCGAGGGTCAAGGCCGGTGAGATTCCGGATCCGGTCAAGCCGGGCGCGGAGGGTGTTCCGGTGGACAAACAGCTGCTCAGCGCTTTCCTTGGTGTGCCCTCCCGAGTCGAGGAAGACCCTCAGGGTGTGATAGAGGTCGTCGGGGTTGTCGACGACCGGCCCGAGGACCCGATCGATGACTTCGCGAGTCTCGGGCCGCTCCCGCAAGTCCCAGAGAAGGCGATAGGGAGCCAGCTCATCGATGCTGACGACTCGGCCGGGATCGAGGAAAACCTCGCTGAGCCGAAGGGCTTGCTCCGCCAAGGAGAAGGAGTACGCGAACTCCTTGGGTCCCAGGGACATCCGGCCGACGCCGAAGATCACCCGGCGCTGCATCACGGGGCTCAAAGGGGTCATGGCCCGGCTCAGCACCGCCACGGCGTCAAGCGCCCGCTGCCGTGCGCCGGCCGCCGGCAGGAGCCCGAAAAGCAGGCTGCCGCGACGGCCGATGACGGCCCTGGGCTCCACAGCCAATATGTGCTTCTCGACCTCGGCCGCGTCCCGAAGCAGCTCGGTGTCCGACGCTTTGCCCCCTTGCGGCCCTCCCGCGGCGTCCGCGGGGAACTCGAGAATCCGGCCGACGAAGGCGGTGTGTGGCGAGCCGATGCTCCAGCCGTAGTAGCGGCCGGTGACTTCGATATCCGCCGCGGCCTGCCGTTCCCCCGAAAGCAGCTCAAAAAGGAAGGCGTCACGCCTTTCGCGGTAACCCTCGCTCTCCGCATATCGGTTCCCCAAGGCCAGGACGGCCGCTGCCCCAGCGACCTGGACGAGGCCATCCCGCGACAGCGGGACGGTCCCTTCTCGCACCAGGATGAACGAGGGCGGTTGGCCGTGGTTGACGACGGGAACGACGACGGTGGATCCCGCCGACGTCTGGACCCGGGAACCGCCCCAATTCTCTCCGGCGATCGGGGCACTGAAGACTCCCTCGCTATCACCGGCCGAGATCCTCGCGGCCGCCTGGCTAACCTCTTCCTTGCTGAAGGCGGCTCCCGGCACCCCTCGGGGGGTGCTCTGGAAGAGGATCGTCTCCATCGTCGAGTTGACCATGGCGACCGGTCGACTGATGTCCGCGGCCAGGTCGCGGAGGAGTTCCGAAGGCGAGGCCCCCGCCAGGAGAAGGTTGACGAACCGCTCCCGGACCCGGTGGGTCAAGTCCAGGAACTTCGTTTCCTGTCGCCCCAGCCGATGCAGCACGCAGTCAATGACTTTCGACCATCCCCAGTCGCTCGGGACCTCGAGCAGCGGCAGGCCGACCTCATCGGCGGCCTTCACGGTCGCCTCTGACAGGCCCTGCGGGAAGTGGCTTAGCTTAATTCCGAGGGCCGCCGCTCCGCGGGCGGCCACAGACCTGACCAGCTCGACATCCGAAATCTGGTTGACGAGGAAGAAACCGCTACCCAGGACCAGTTCTCCGCCCTTCAGCCAATTGCCGATGTAGGGCGTGTCCATGACGGTGACCGCCCGGATCGGGCGGTCGATTGCCTGGATGCCTGCCAGTAGCTTCAGTCCCTCGAGTTCCGGTTCGCCGAGAAGGGAACGGATCGTCAGTTCTTCGATTGGCTCACTATGCATAGTCGCCACCGCCGAGTCATGAAAGTTAGCTCTAGCTGCACTCAAGCACTCCGGACGGGTCTTTCATCGCGCGTGGGCGGGAGAACACCCTGATGACCATTATGCCACCAAATGGGACGCCATTGCACTGTCCACTTTGCACAGATAGCGGTCGAAATCAGTGTGCCCCCTTTCGACCAGTTCAGAACTACAATTACTTCTGGACGGCCGAACGGTCGGAACAAAGACCAAGGTCCTTGGGGGAGTGCCTATCGAGGTGATAGTGTCGATTGGAACTGGTCGGTTGAGTCGGCTGATGACACAGACGTGGTCGCCGCAAAGTCCGCAGGACTCGACAGAAAGCGAAAGCCCCCAATCATGACGAGGAGGCGAACCCAGTCATCATGTCATCCCAAATCAAGGAACCTGGTCTGCAACGATCGATCTCCTTTTTTGGCCTCATCGCCCTCGGCTTAGGCGGTATCTGGGGTACCTCGTGGTTGCTCGTTTCCAGCACCTGGATGAGCGTTGGCGGCGGCGTCGTCAACGCACTTTTGGCTTGGGTCCTGGTCCTTTTCCTGGAGCTGCCGCTGGTCCTGGCCTATCGCCAGGCCGTACCGATGTTCCCGCAGGCGGAGGGCGAGATGTCTTACTCGGCCGCCGCTTTTGGCCAACTGGCCGGCTTCATCGCAGGCTGGTTCGGCATCCTTGTGAACATGATTGTCTGCGCCTATGAAGTCGTGTCCATCGTCCGGATGGTCGAATTCCTTCAGCCCTCGGTCACCAAGTGGTACTGGTACAAGATAATGGGCTCGCCAGTCGGCATCATCACCATCGCCATCGGATTGGCCCTCGTGATCGGGATCACAGTCCTCCACTACCGGGGGGTCAGGCTGTCCTCAACGTTCCAGAACATCACCAGCACGACCCTGATGATCCTGGTGGGCGTCGGGGTTATCCTTGCCTTCAGCATGGGGACCTTCAAGAACTTCCAGCCCCTCTTCGGCAAACCGGCCTGGGTGGGGATCATTGCCGTGGCGACGATGCTGCCGTTCTCCCTTGCCGGGTGGGAGACCATCGCCAAGGGAGCCGAGGAAGCTAAGGAAAAGGGCAGCAGCGCCGGCCGGACCGTGCCCATCGCCTGGTCCGTCGGCTGGATCGCCTACACGCTGTCACTGATCGCTACCGGCCTGGTCATGTCCTGGCAAGCCGGCGCGGAGGCCGACATTCCCTTCGCCACCGGGCTGAACACGTTGACCGGCACCAACCTTCCCGGGATCCTGTTGATCGTTACCGCCATCATCGGTGTCGTCGGTGTCTACAACGCCCTGTTCTACGGGGTCACCCGGCAGATGTTCGGCATGGCCCGGCGCGGGCTGCTGCCGGCCGGCCTGGCCAAGGTGCACCCGAAGTACGGGACGCCGGTCAACGCCATCCTCCTGACAACGGCGGTCATGGTCATCTCGCCGTTCATCGGCCGCAAGTTCCTGATCCCGCTCGTTGACGCGGCGTCGTTCGCCTACATCATCCTTTGGGGCGGCACCTTCCTCAGCATTGAAGTGCTGCGGAGGAAGCTCGCGGCCAAGGGCCAATTGGTGCCGGCTTCCGGCGGCATCGTCGTCCGACTCCTGGGCTACATCTCGATAGTCTTCTTCATGGTCGCGATGCTGTACCCGAAGAGCCCCGGGGCTCTGATCTGGCCGCTTGAACATATCATCCTGGCCGGCCTGGTCGTTCTAGGACTGGTCCTGTACTCCCTTAGGAGCAACAAGACCCTTGACATTGCTGGGGCAGACTGAGGAGTGAGCGCCGACCAGGCACTGACCCGCCTGCCCTGACGGCAAGCCTACACCAGCCGGCAACACCACCATACGGGAGGTAAGGCAAGTGAAGACTATCTCACTCCGCGGTCGCGATTTCATCACCCTCATGGACTTCAGCCGTGAGGAAATCGAGACCATCCTGGACACGGCCAAACAGCTCAAGCTTGATCGGGCCAATGGCATCCACAAGCACACGCTTCAGGACAAGACCATCTTCCTGCTCTTCTACAACCGGTCGCTGCGTACCCGGAACAGCTTCGAGGCCGGGATCATGCAGCTCGGTGGGCATGGACACTACCTCGACTCGGACAAGGTCTACACCCCGGCCATCGAGGGCATGGAGAAGGCCTTCGTGACCGAGCGTGTATGCGACGTGGCCCGGGTCCTCAGCCGCATGGGCGAGGCCATCGCCATCCGCATTTTCGGTGACCCGGTCGGCTGGAAGCACGGCGCGGGCAACGAGTACATCCGCGAGTTCGCCAAGTGGGCCGACATCCCCGTCATCAACATGGAAGACGACCGGTTCCACCCCTGCCAGGGCATGGCCGACCTGCTCACCATGCAAGAGAAGTGGGGCAGCCTGGCCGGACGCAAGGTCGTCGTGTCTTGGGCCTACTCTCCCAGCAAGAAGAAGCCTGTCTCCGTGCCGCACAGCCTCATGGTCGGCTGCAGCCTCCTCGGGGCGAACGTGGTCTTTGCCCACCCGAAGGGCTTCGAGTTGGAGCCCGGCGTCATCGCCCGGGCCAAGGAAAACGCCGCCCGCTACGGCGGCTCGTTCGAGGAAACCACCGACATGCGGGAAGCCTTCCGCAAGGCCGACGCGGTCTACCCGAAGAGCTGGCCGAGCCTCGAGTTCCTGCCGCCGGTCGTCGCCAAGCCCGACTTCGAGGGCATGGATAAGCTCTTTGAGCCCAACCGCGACTGGAAGGTCGACGAGAAGATGATGAGCCTCGCCAAGCGGGACTGCCTCTATATGCACTGCCTGCCGGCCGACCGCGGCTACGAGGTCACCGACGCCGTCATGGACGGTCCGAACTCGGTTATCTTCGATGAGGCCGAGAACCGGATGCACGCCCAGAAGGCGATCATGTCCCTGACCATGCGGTAACAAGCGCCACCCGCTCAACAAATTCACGAGAGGAGCGAGGATTCTATGGCTCAGTACAACTCGCACGGCAAGCTCCGCCGGGTTCTCCTCTGCCCGCCCACGTACTACAAGGAACTGCCGATCAGTGAGATCGCCCACCGCAGCATGGATGAGGGCGACCCGGTCAAGATTGACGTCGCCAAGAAGATGCACGAGGAACTGGTTCAGGCCCTTACCGAGGCCGGCGTGGCCATCGAATGGGAGAAGGCCATCGAGGATCATTGCTGGCAGGTTTATACCCGGGACTTCGGCGCGAGCACCCCAGGTGGTCCGCTTATCGGGAAGTTCAAGTATGAGCAGCGTTGGGGCGATGAGGAAGCGGCCATCGAGGCCTTCAACCGCATCGGCGTCAAGGTGCCCGGTCGCGTGACCAGGGGCGCCGTCGAGGGCGGCGACTCATGGCAAATCGACGAGCACACGCTGGTCATCGGCTCGGGCAACCGCTCCACCCTGCGCGGCATCGAGAACGCCGCCGAGATCATGAAGCCCTTCGACGTCGAGGTTATGCCGGTCGAGTTCCTGGCCAAGTGGAACCACCTCGACATGATCTTCTCCGTGGTGGCCGACAAGCTCGCCATCATCTGCGAAGAGGGCGTTCCCCCGACGTTCACCAAGTGGCTGGCCAACCACGGCTGGAGGACCATCGCCGTGCCCCTGGGGGAAGTCCTCAAGACCGGCTGCAACGTCCTCGCCCTTGGCGACGGAAAGGTCCTCTCCTTTGAGGAGAACAAGATCGTCAACGACATGCTGAGGGCGGAAGGCTTCACCCTCTATACCCCGCACCTGCGCGAGTTCACCAAGATGGGCGGGGGCCCGCACTGCCTGACCTTCGAGATCGAGCGCGATCGGTAAGTCAAAATGCCCCGGTGGACCGGCGGCTGGTGAGAGATCAGCACCCGGAACCGGGGAGAATAGTGGCGAAA
>DASXUT010000191.1 GCA_036504675.1 Bacillota bacterium
CTGCAGCCCACGGGTATCTTCGTGAAGGGCACCGACGTGGCGGTCCTCTAGAGCATCTTCGACGTGATGGTCCCACAGATGCCGACAGCCCCCCTCGAGTCCAACGTCCCTCCCTGGGTAGAAGGAAGCGGCCTCGACCCCTCCTATTTCCGCGCCGACTTGCGAGCTCTGCCGGTGAGAAGGGGCTCAACTCCGCTTCCTATCGTGCGGCTAGAGCCCCCCCTTATTGGCCACGACTGCCCCGGGCCGACGCAGGTTGGCCGGCTCCTTCAATCCAAGCTCACCCAGCCGCCTCCCCATCGCCAGCTCGCTCACCGCAAAGAACGTGGCCATCCACTTGGTCTGGCGGACCTCCGGCCAGGTGGCCACAACCAGGTCCTCGGGCATGAGTACGTCGGCCGCGAACTGGTTGGCCTCGCGCTCTCGCCAGTTCTGGGATCGGTCATTACACATGAAATACCCGACATCCCGGCGATGAAGCAGGTAGTGCCCTAGCTCGTGAGCGATCGTGAACCGTTGGCGGGGCCTGTCCATCCGGCTGTTGAAGACGATTACGGGGTCCGGCCGGATCATGAGGAAGCCAACGACGGCCAGACCGAAGTCGCCGGGCTCGACCTGCATACCAAGTCGGCCGGCCAGGGCCTCGATGGGCACGTCCCGCCTCGTCCGCTCCTGGAGCGAGAGGAGGGAAAGCGTCTCCTGAACTGTCCTGGAGACGCGAGCAGAGCTGCGGTACGGCACCGAACAAGCCCCCCTGGGCGAACGCGTGTTCGGTGCTATTCTATCATTTCATCGCCGCGCCGGAAAGCGGCTCCAGGTCTGCTCTTCCTTTCCCGAGGCTGGAAACAAGGCACCAATCTCGGTCGTGGTCCTCCAATCGGAGCAGTCTGCCTGCGGCGGGGCACCCGTCCGCAAAATTGGCCGGCCCAGCTTCATCCGGCCTATTCCCTTACCCGGCGGTTCCGAGCCCGCTGCCATCGGATCTGCTGGACGACGAAGTAGACGGTCAGCCCGAGGAACAACAGAACGGAAAAGATGATGCCGAGGAGATCGAGCAGGCCATTCAGGGCCAAGCTCCACGCGCCGATCATCTTCAGCATGACTGGCCGATCCCTCCTTTGTGGACCCGTAGGGCGAATCTTGGCCGTCAATCAGAGCAGCTGGCCCTGCTCAGTCTTCTTCTTGGATCTCTTGGGGGCACGCTTGAACGTGACGGGCGGACCCCACTGGGGATACTCAAGCTTCTCTCCATGAAGCAACTCCCCAATGCTGATGATCTGCAGACGCGGAAAACGCTGCCCCGGCCAAAGGAGATTCTCATAGAACCCTGCGGAGGCTGCTTCTTGCTTCATCGGACCGGTCGGTTCATGAAGGGTGATGAACGCACCGATGGAAGCCTTCTCGCGCTCCATGACTCCCTTGAGGTCCCGGACCTGACCGGGAGTCGTGTGGCCGCTCTTGACTTGAACTACTATGGTCTTGGCCTTGCCACTTTCGTCGTCAAAGAAGTTGATGCAGCCGTCAATGCCAGTGTCGGCGCCTTTTTTCTTGTCTTGCCCAGGTCGAGCACCGACTAGGTCTACCGCCCACCATTCAAACTGGTAGCGGTTGGCCTCAGCCAGAGCTTCGGCGCTGGCCAAGTCCTTAGGGTCGCCCACCACGCGGTAGGGGCTCAGATCTTTGCCGAAAGAGTCCTCAAGGCGTCGCCTCATCAAGTTTACCGCCAGATAGGTGATGTCAATGCCGATCCAATTGCGGCCCAGGCGTTCAGCCACGGCAACCGCTGTCCCGCATCCGCAAAAGGGGTCCAGGATCAGATCTCCTTCGTTGCTGCTGGCCCTAATTATGCGTTCTAGCAGAGTCTCGGGCTTTTGAGTCTGGTAGTGAATCCGCTCTTTGGCATGGGCGGCAACGGGAGGGAGGTCGATCCAAACGTCTTGAAGGAGCTGGCCCGGCATCTCATCGAGATACCGCTTGTATCGAGGCAATCCGGTCTTCGAGTATACGAGGCGCCCCTCGGCCTCGAAGCGGCTCATGGTTTCCTCCGAATAGCCCCAGAATCGCTTTCCGGGTGGGGCCTGCCCCTTCCAAAGGTACCGACCTCCTGGGCGGTTCGAAGTGACGTCGGAGAGAGTGTAGCGCCTTCCGGTTGGTTCTTCAACGTGCCGGTAGAAGGTTTCGACGTAGCCGGCGTCATAAGGCATGTGCTGCTGGTTCCAGGTCCAGTTCTCGCCCTTTGTGTAGAAGAAGATCACGTCGTGGACTGGCCCATACCGGACCAGACGGTTGTGGGCACTTGTCCTTTGCCAGATGATCTCGTTCCTGAACTGGCCGCCGCCAAAGACTGCGTCCATCAGAAGCTTGATATAGTGGCTCGCCGTCGGATCGCAATGGAGGTAGATGCTGCCCGTCGTCTTGAGGACCCGGTAGAGTTCGACCAGCCGGACGGCCATCATTACAAGGTAGGCCATCATGTCGCTCTTGCCCAGGAAAGAACGAAAGGCCTGAAGCAGGGTCACGAGGCGATGAGGTCCGTTTCTCCCTGCGACGACTTCGTGATAGGCCCGCTCCGATTCAAGGCCCCAGTGCCAGGTGTCCTCAAAAGCGGTGATCTGAGCGGCGGACTTCTCTCCGGTCTTTTCCTCGAAAAGTACGTTGTAACTGGCATTGGAGTTGAACGGCGGGTCGAGGTAAATCAAGTCGACGCTCTGATCACTGACATGCTCCCGCAATATAGTCAAGTTGTCCCCGTAGTAGAGTCTGTTCTTGCAGTCCTCGGTCAGCGCCCACACCCCCGGGTTCTTGAATAGTCCTTAACGGATCCACTTCTCGCTCAGGCTTCATCTTCCAGCCCAAAATCGAGCTCTATCTGCCGTCCAGGAAACGCTCGGCCGAAAAGCCTCCGGAACCCGGCCCAAGAAGAAGAGGCCCTCATTAGCGCTGTGATTACTGCCACATGACTCTGCAAGTGGGGGTGGCCGATGTCGGCTGTAAGGTATTGATGATGCCTCTTCTTCCGATATCCCTTCTCGGTGACTGGATTGAGCTGCCTGAGTTCGTCAAGGACGCCCGGAGGTAGCTTCTCGTAGACCAACTGGCTGGTCAACGCTCCCACCAACTTGGGTCGCTTGACCTGGGGCGGGCTATACTGCCAGCCCATCAACCGAAACATCTCCTCGTAGAACTCATCCGGAAACTCCTTCGTCCAGGGCAGGAACTCCTTGCTCACGTACGCCTCAAGGAGCCGATGGAGGGCATCGCGGTCTCTGTCAGCTTGGTAACCGGTGGCTTCGTCGACCAGTGCGATGATGCCCACGTGGGCGAGGCCTCTCACGATGACCTCGGCTCGCTCTGCGATGTGCTCCTGATTTGACAAGAGAGCCCCGGCCTCGCGGGCCTTGAGGAAGACTGTGCAGATTTCCGGAATGACCGCCGCCTTTATCCCGTAGGCCATGAATCCCTCCCTTGCACGGTACCGGATCGGATTGCTGACCCCGAGCTTCAAACCCTCATCGATAAAGGGTTGGAGGTTCTTGGCTGACATGAAAACGGGTAGGTACACCCCGGCTTCCTTGCTCACGCTCCGCTTGCTCGGAGACCCGCCTCTTGTCCGTCCGAGTGCCTTTGCCATGCCCGTCTCTGAGAATACACGAGTGCCATCTCCAAGGACCGCACAGGGAAGAACCAAGTCCCCTATCTTGATCTCTCCAACGTGAGTCGCCCGCGGTATCTGGCTCAAGACTTGTCCCCCTCTATATCTGATAGCCATCATCCATAAGCAACAACAAAGCAAGAAGGGAGACCGCCTACTTCGGGCTGTCTCCCTTGCTGCCAGAGAGACCTCCCGGCACAAAGGCGTCCTCTAGCGCTTACCCGGTGTCCACCGCTTTCCGCACTTGAGGCAGACCACTTCAACCCTGTTGGCACCGTGGGCCCCACCAACGAGCCCGATAGGACCGAGAAGAACGGCACCGACCGCCGCTTTACCAAGGCTGAATCCTTTCTTGACCGCAGTGAACTGTGTGCTTCCGCACTTGGGACACTTGACCGCGGCTTCCTCCCCCATTTGATCCGTGCCTCCTCTTTTTGTACTCAAGCAAAAGGGAGACGGCCTACTTCGGGCTGTCTCCCTTGCTGTGTTCTGGCGGGACCAGGCCGGCGGCGACGCCCTCTTCCAGGCTCAGCAGCTCGTCCCAGGTCATAAGTAATCCTTTTTTTGAAAGATAAGTCTCCGAGCCGCACGCCTCACAAAACCGGGCGTCACCTGGGTTTAGTCGGCCGCAGCTGCTGTAGCGTCCTTCTTCCTCATTGGTGCAGTTGTTATAGAGGTATAACCCACAGATCCTGCAGAACCGGGCGTCCGCGGAGAAATGAAAATTGCCGCATCGAGGACAGGTGGTAAACCTGTCATTTTCGTCAGTCTCGACGAAACAGTGCTTCGTCTCCACCCAGAGCACCTCCGGAAGCCTAGCCACTATTGTGACCGGGAGACTACTTGGGTCACCGCAGACACTGACAGGGCTCAGATATTGTTCGAAGATACCTTGGAGTGCTTGGTCGCCCGCACAATAGATCTGGTCAAGGCCGTGCATCTGCAGGTCTTTTTCCCTGTTGGCGGAGGCCTGTCGCGACAGGGCGCAGACCACCCCAATATCATCCTGACGCCGCGCCCCAAGGGCCTTGAGAACGGACATTGGCGCCAAAAGTTCGGCGGCAAATGTGTCCGCTTCCCTTTCAAGAACGAAGAGGTCTCGTCGACTGAGGTCGCCACCCATCTGCGACTGATGGAAGTCCCGCAGATGCCCCAGAACAATGTGGCCCACTTCGTGAGCCAGAGACCAGCGGATGCGACCGGGAGACACGACGAGCTCGTTGTAGACGATCCGATAGGCTCTTGCGGCGACGTAATAAAAGGTCAGAGCATGGCCCCCAGGTATCAACCGGACCACTTCTGACCTTGGAAATCCCAATTGCCTTGCCAAGTCGCCGACGGTCATGAGCCCCCAGCCATGGCGCCTGGCAATGGAGAGCGGTTCGACGGGAAGCCACCGGATGCCGTCCCTAG
>DASXUT010000192.1 GCA_036504675.1 Bacillota bacterium
CTTAGGCCTTCTTCCAGCGCAGAATCGGCTGGCGGGCGGCCTTGGTCTCGTCGAGGCGGCCGACCGGCGTCGTGTGCGGCGCGGTCTTGACCTTCTCGGGATCCTTGTCCGCTTCGGCGGCGATTTCCTTGAGCGTCTCGATGAACCGGTCGAGGGTCTCCTTGCTCTCGGTCTCGGTCGGCTCGATCATCAGAGCCTCGTCGACGATTTGCGGGAAGTAGACCGTCGGCGGATGGACGCCGTAGTCCAGGAGCCGCTTGGCGATGTCGAGAGTCTTGACCCCGTTCTTCTCCTTCTGCCACTTGCCGGAGGCCACGAACTCGTGCTTGCAGATGCGGTCGTACTTCATCCAGTAGTACTTCTTGATGTTCGCCATGATGTAGTTGGCGTTGAGGACCGCGTCCTGGCTGGCCGCCTTGAGCCCGTCCGGACCCATCGCCCGGATGTAGGTGTAGGCCTTGACGATGACCCCGAAGTTGCCGTAGAAGGTCTTCGTCTTGCCGATCGACTGCGGGTGGTTGTAATCAAGGGAGTACTTCTGGCCGTCGAACTCCACCGTCGGCGTGGGCAGGAAGGGGACGAGCTCCTTCTTGACGCCCACCGGACCCGACCCCGGGCCGCCGCCGCCGTGCGGGGTGGCGAAGGTCTTGTGGAGGTTGAGGTGGCACACGTCGAAGCCGGCGTCGCCCGGGCGGGCGTAGCCCATGATCGCGTTGGTGTTGGCCCCGTCGTAGTAGAGGAGGCCGCCGGCCTTGTGGACCAGGTCGGCGATGACGTGGATGTTCTCGTCGAACAACCCGAGGGTGTTCGGGTTGGTCAGCATCAGGGCCGCGACCTGGTCGTCGAGGACCGACTTCAGGGACTCGAGGTCGACCCCGCCGCGCTCGTTCGAGTGGACCTGGACGATCTCATAGCCGACCATGGCCGAGGTCGCCGGGTTGGTGCCGTGGGCCGAGTCGGGGACGATGACCTTGGTCTTCTTGTGGCCCTTGGCTTCGTGGTAGGCCCGGATGATCTGGATCCCGGTGAACTCGCCGTGGGCGCCGGCCGCCGGCTGCAGGGTGACCCGGTCGAAACCGCTGATCTCGGCCAGGTACTTCTCCATGTCATAGAGCAGCTTGAGGCAACCCTGGACGAGCTCGTCCGGCCCGTAGGGATGGACGTCGTTGAACCCGGGGAGGGCGACCACCCGCTCGTTGATCTTCGGGTTGTACTTCATCGTGCACGAGCCGAGGGGATAGAAGTCGACGTCGACGCCGTGCTGGATGCGGGACATCCGAACGAAGTGCCGGACCACGTCGATCTCGCTGACCTCCGGGAGGTCGGGGCCTTCGGCCCGGGTCATGCCCGCCGGGAGCAGCTTGGCATCGTCTTCCCGCGGGACGTCGAGGGCCGGCAGAGAATAGGCCGTGCGGCCCTTCCGGCTCATCTCGAAGATGAGGGGTTCAGTGCTCACTTAAGTCCCCCCAATCCCGCCGCGAGGGCGTCGATTTGGTCCTTCGTCCGCAGTTCGGTGACGGCGACGAGGAGGTGATTCTTGTAGGCCGGATAGAACCGACCCAGGTCGAGGCCGGGGAGAATGTTCTTCTTCATCATCTCGGCGGTAATCTTCTCCGGGGCGACCGGGGTCTTGACCGCGAACTCGTTGAAGAACGGGGCCTTGAAGGCCAGCTCGTAACCCTTCTGCGCGGCGATCTGCTTGGCCGCGTAGTGGGCCTTCTGCAGGCAGAGCTCGGCCACGTCGTGCAGCCCCTGCTTACCCATGGTCACCAGGTAGACCAAGGCGGCCAGGGCGTTGAGGGCCTCGTTGGAGCAAATGTTCGAGGTCGCCTTCTCGCGGCGGATGTGCTGCTCACGGGTCTGGAGGGTGAGGACCCAGGCCCGCTGGCCGCGGACGTCGGTGGTCTGGCCGATGATCCGCCCGGCCATCCGGCGGACGTACTTCTCCTTGCAGGCGAAGAAGCCGAGGTACGGGCCGCCGAAAGCCATCGTGTTGCCGAGGGGCTGGCCCTCGCCACAAACGATGTCGGCGCCGTAATCGCCCGGCGCTTTCAGGACGCCTAGGGAGATCGGGTTGACCGAGGTGACGTACAGGGCGCCCTTGGCGTGGGCGACCTTCTCGATCTCCTCGACCGGCTCGAGGCACCCGAAGAAGTTCGGGTTGGCCACGATCACCCCGGCCGTCCTATCGGTGACCAGGGAGGCGAGCTTGTCCGGGTTGGTCTGGCCGCCCTCGGTCGGAGCGACGATGACCTTGACGTCCTGGCCCTGGATGTAGGTCGCCAGGACGGCCCGGTATTCCGGATGGACGGCTTCAGAGACGACGATCTCCTTGCGGCCGGTGACGGCGCAGGCCATCAGGGCCGCTTCGGCCACGGCGGTGCCGCCATCGTACATCGAGGCCTGAGCGACGTCCATCCCGGTGATCTGGCAGATGACCGTCTGGTACTCGAAGATCGACTGAAGCACGCCCTGGCTGACTTCGGGCTGGTACGGGGTGTAGGCGGTGTAGAACTCATTCCGAGCCAGGACCATCGGGACAGTGCTCGGAACGAAGTGGTCGTAGACCCCGCCTCCCAGGAAGCAGGCGTATTTGTCGGTGGTGCCGTTGGAGGCGGCCAGCTTGGAAAGGTGCGCGAGGAGCTCCGGCTCGGAGAGGGCCGCCGGCAGCTTCATCTGTCCCTTGAATTTGACCTCGGCCGGGATGTCGGCGAAGAGGTCTTCAATGGACCGCACACCGATGGACGCCAACATCTCACGGCGGTCTTCTTCGGTGTTCGGCAGGTACTTCATGTTAGGACTCCTCTTAGTGATGATGCTCCGCCTTGGCCTCGTAATCTTCGTAGGCCACGACGTCCATCAGGTTGTCGAGATCCTTCGGGTTGGTCAGTTCGATGACCATGATCCAGCCCTCGCCGTGCGGATCCCGGTTGATCAGGGCCGGATCCTCGGCGAGCTTCTCGTTGACCTTGACGACCTTGCCGGCGGCCGGGCAGTAGCAGTCGGAGACGGCCTTGACCGACTCGACCACGGCGAAGACGTCGTTCTGCTTGAATTCCTTGCCGATCGGGGGGAGCTCGACGAAGACGATGTCGCCCAACGCGTCCTGGGCGTAGCTGGTCAGGCCGACGGTGCCCTGCTTGCCGCTGACCTTAATGAACTCATGGGACTTGGTGTACTTGAAATCCTTCGGATACGCCACTTTCAGTTGCCCTCCTTGGCGCCTCGGGGCGCCGGGATATAGCGGACTCTGGGCCGGTTACTTCTTCCTCTTGTAGAACGGGGTCTTGACGATCCGCGCCTTAAGCGGCTTGCCGCGGACGATGACGTCGAACTCGTTGCCGATCTTCGCCTCGGCCACGGGGACGAAGGCGTTGCCGATGTTCTTGTTGAGGGTCGGCGCGAAGGAGCCGGTGGTGACGTAGCCGATTTCCTTGCCGTTCTTGGCGACCGGGTAGTTGTGCCGCGGGATCCCCCGGTCGACCATCTCAAACCCGACGAGCTTCTTCGGGAGTCCTTCGGCGACCTGCTTCTTCAGGGCTTCCTGGCCGATGAAAGGCGTCGGCTTGTCGACGCTGACGAAGCGGCCCAGGCCGGCCTCCAGTGGGCTGGTGTTCTGGTCCAGCTCCTGGCCGTAGAGGGGCATTGAAGCCTCGAAGCGGAGGGTGTCGCGGGCGCCGAGGCCGATGGGCTTGATCCCGAACTCTTTGCCGGCCTCCATGATCGCTTCCCAGAGCTTGTTGGCGTTCGCCGGATCGCAGAAGACCTCGAAGCCGTCCTCGCCGGTGTAACCGGTGCGCGAGATGATGCAATTGGGGATGCCGGCGACCTCGACCTTGCGGACGGCGTGGTAGTAGCCGAGCTTGGAGAGGTCGACCTTGGTCAGCTTCTGCATGGTGGCCGGGGCCAGGGGGCCCTGGAGGGCCAGCTCGGCGGTGTCGGCCGAGAGGTCGGTCACCTTGACCTTGGGGAACTCCTGGGCCAACTTCTGCATCCAAGCGACATCCTTGGCCGCGTTGGAGGCGTTGATGACCAGGAAGTAGTCGGTCGGGCCCCACTTCGTGACCATCAGGTCATCGACGGTGCCGCCGTTCGGGTAGAGCATGTGGGTGTAGAAGACCTGACCCTCTTCCATCGGGGTGAGGTCCCGCGAGACCAGCTTCTGCAGAAACGCAAGAGCCTGCTCACCAACGACCGTGGCCTCGCCCATGTGCGAAACGTCGAACAGACCAACCTTTTCCCGGACCTGCTTGTGCTCTTCCAGAATCCCCGAGAACTGGACCGATAACGCCCAGCCGCCGAAATCGACGACCTTGCCCCCGTACTTGAAGTGCATGTCGTAGTTGGGGGTTTTCCTGAGGTTATCCATATTGTCCAATCCTCACCTCCCTTTAAAGTTTGGGACGTTTGCCGGGACTGAACCTTGCCTTTGCGAAACTTGCAACCCCGTAGGGTACAAGCCGATCGGATGTGGGTGCGGGGGCTTCAACCTCGGGTGGGGCGGGGCATCGGTCGCCGATGCCTTCGCGGCCATGGGGCGCGTCGCGGCGGCCCACGCCGGCGCTCGGGCCGAACGTAACATGCCCCCCCGGGGGGCGAAAAATAAACAGAGGGGACGCCTGACGTAGCGCTAGTCCCCTCTGTCCTGTGACCTGAGAGATTCCCCCGTCAAGGGGATACCCCGTTGGTGCCCGTGGAGCCGTCTTGTGGATTGGTGATCACGGCTGACCGTGGGCTCTCCAGAGTTGGGTCCGGACGACGGTACGTTTGCCTGAGAGTTTCATCGCCCCTTCGCTGTGGGCGGCTTGCTCCTTCGGCGACCCGGCTGGGCTGGGTTCGTTGCGCGTGGACCATCATCTAGCCGGGCTCTCTCCCGAAGCCATCATACCCATTATGCAGTTTTGGACAATGGCAATCTCCGCCCATGGGCGGCCTGACTACCAAATTGAATTATATTCCCATGGCGCGGGCCGAGTCAACGGGAAAATTGGGCGGGCGGGCGCAAGTTGGCTCAGTCTGGTCGCAGCAGACTCCGAAGTTGCACCATTGTCAGCCACGGCCTTCTCAAGTGCAGCATCCGATGACAGTTGGAACAGACTAGCGCGATGTCGTTGATGCTTACCTCATGAGGTCCCGGGACTTCCGAAACCGGCAAGGTGTGGTGGGCTTCTATGAAGCCATCGCCCACAGGTCCGTACCTGTCTCTGAATGAGAACCCGCACACCTGGCAACGTAGGTTGCCATAGGGGTCTATCCCCTGCTCCTTGGCCGCTTGGGCCAGCCTGGGATTCCGTTCCACTATTCGGTGGGCTCGGAAGGACTCCTTACCCTCGGGAAAGCGCTCGTCATCCAGGTCACAGCCATCGACCGCTTCCATCCAAAGGCGCTCCAGCGCCGATGCGTGCTCCGGCGAGACCAGGTAGTTGGTTTCCGTTCTCATCCGGTGAATTCGCAAGGTCTTCAGGATAGGGTGCTGGAGCAGGAAGATTCTTTTGATCATGCTGGTGTCCGGTCTTACTTCGGTCACCTCAAGGGGAACCCGATAGTCAACCTCCTTCCATTCGCCCCCGATTCGCAACTCCGGAGCGTCATCGGCCACTAACTCCGGGGGTCCCATGACTCTGGCCCGAGCTACAATTCCGCCGCTGGATCGTTTCTTGCCGTCGCTCCGCCAGATGAAGATCTGGTCGTCCGGCCTGATCTCCTTGCGACATCTTGGCTGCGTAGCCCTCCACCAGATGTTCCTTCGGTCCCGCAGGTAGGTGTCAATCATGAAGATGTCCGGTCTGCCCTGGAATATCCACGTCGACATAATCTGCCCCCTCATGGGTCCTTGGTCTGTCCCGGACCCCAGAGGGTAGTATCTCCCTGTCTCCTCAGCGGTCACCGGGCTCCCCGACCCGCTGCTGTTCTGGGCAACAGCCTTCGCGCCGGCGGGAACCCTTACCGCTTCCTCTCCAGCAGGCTGGCGTCAGCGTGAATACGAAGCGGCGCGCTCGTGGTGATGAAGGCGAGGAAATAGAGGCGCGCGGGGACCACGGCCGAGAGGCAGACGGTCGGGTCGGCCAAGAGTCGGCCGGTGACCGGGTCACGGGCTGGACTGCCCGGCGGCGGGTTGAAAACCCTGACGGTGGCCGTCGCCTCACTCGCCTCTGAGCCCAGGCTGGCGGCCAGATTCGAGGCAAAATAGGTGCGGGTGGCGGACTCGGCCTCGGCTGGGTTGAGATAGCGCTCGCCCCTGGCCAGCCGGTCGAGATCGATCTCGCGGGCCCCGGCCAGGACGGCCATGTCCGCCGCCGAATAGGCACCCTGCCTTTGGACGAAGAGGACGCCGATGTCGATGACCAGTCCGAGGAGGAGCAGGAAGATTGGCAGGAAAAGGACGATCATGACCACCACCGAGCCGCGCGTGGCGGCGGTCCGGGTGGCCGAAGGCCGCGCGGCGACAGCCCTCGCGTTGGCCGGGGGCAACCGGGGGTCTGCGCCCGCCGTCATCTGATCTTCTCGCTGCGGGCGATGGTCACCGCTTCGAGCGGCACCCTCTCCCCCATCACCCCGCGGAGGATGGGAAAGGACGGGCGGTAGCCATAGGCCAGTCGAACGGTGATGGCCGTACCGTAGGTCGCCGTCCGCGGGCTGATGGTGATTTCGGCCAGTTCAGGGTCAATCTGACCAAGGGACAGTTGCTGGCGGATGCGGTCATAAACGACCGTCGTCGCCCCGCCCTCGATGGCCGCCCGTCTCGCCCCCTCCCTGGCCGCCGCCGCCAGGACCAGCTTGGCGTTGAGCATCAGGCCGAAATCGACCATGGCGAAGAGGATGGTCACCAGCAGGGAGACGACGATGACGAACTCGACCATGGCCGACCCGGCCGTGGACGGGCGGGTCGGGCTCGGCTCGGACCCAGACCCGTGATGCCCCACTCTTTCCCGGCCTCCTTAGGCGCTGGCCCGGATCTTCTCGATGATCAGCTCGAGCTTGTCCTGGAGGGCTTGGCCCAGGGCGGTCAGGGTGCCGATCAGGATTACTACGACGAGAGCCAGCAAAAGCGCATATTCCGTGCTACTCGCCCCTTCCGGCCCGGCCAGCCACCGCCAAGCACGGCGGGCCGCCTTCTCCAATGACGCTTTCATCCCCATTCCGGACTTCGGTCTCATCAGCCGATGTCTCATCATGACCCCTCCTCCTATCACCACTTTCCGTGGATGAAGGCCAAGAGATTGGGCAGGACGACGAAGATGAAGATGGCCGGCAGGAAGAAGAACACGGTGCAGAGACTCAGTTTCAAAGGTAGGCCGGCAATGAGCATCTCCACCTGTCGGCGTCTTTGAACCCTGACCGCCCCCGCCTGGAGGCGGAGGACCTGGGCCACCGGCGCCCCGAGGACGGTCGCCTGCTCCACCGCCGTCGCAAAGCCTCTGGCCGCCTTGAGGCCGGTTCGCTCGGCCAGGTTCTTCAGGGCTCTGGCCAACCTCACCCCAGCCGCCGCTTCGTCCAGGGCCCGTCTCAACTCGAGGCTGAAAGGCCCGTCGTGCCTGGCGCTGACCATCTCCAAGGCTCTGGCCAGGGGCAACCCGCTGGCCGTGGCGATGGCCAGCAGGTCGAGGACCGTGGGCATGTCGCTCATCAGTCTCCTTTGTCGGGCGACGAGTCGTCGCTTGTCCAGCCACCCGGGCAGTAGCCACCCGATGGTTGCCCCGACGAGGACCGCCGCCACGGGCAGGCCGCCGGTCAGGACGAAGGAAGCGGCTCCGGCAGCCAGCCCCCCGCCGGCGGCGACAAGGACCCGGCTCGGTGGGACAGGTGGTAGCGGGCGGGTCTTCTTGCCGGCCAGGCCGCCTGCTCGGTCCCCTGGGGAAAGGTGAGTCGATGGCGAGCCGGCCAATCCCAAACGGTCCAGGGCGCGACTCCGGGCCTTGGCCCCGGTCCCCAAGACTAGGGCCAGCGCGCACAGGCCCCACAGGGCAGCCGCCACGGCTGCCGGTAGGAGGCTGAGGACCATCACCACCCCCCGTCGATGTCCCCGATCTTGGTCAACCGGTTGACCATCCACCAGCCGATGACCCATAGCCCGAGGCCGACCCCGAGTCCCAACCGACCGGCTGGATAGGTCAGGAGAGGAAGCATGAGGTCGGGTTTCATCAGCCAGGTCAGGCCGGCCAGGACCGGCGGGATCATCGCCAGGACGACCGCCGATTGCCTGGCCTCGGCCGTTTTCACCTTCAACTCCTGCCTCAGGTCACGCCTCTCCCGGATGATCTCGGCCAGATTGGCGAGTCCCCCTCGGAGGTCCCCGCCGCTGGACCTCTGGATGTCGATAGTGTCGCAGAGAGTCCTGAAAGATGCTTGGGAGACGCGGGCACGGGCCCGGGTCAGGCATTCGTTCAGGGAGACGCCGGCGTTGAACTCGGCGACCATCCGCCGGAACTCGGCGGCCACGGCACGGGGGCATTGGCCGGACGCCATGGTCAGCGCCTGCACCAGCCCGGCCCCAGCCTCGAGGGCCGCGCTGAGGGCATAGAGGCTTTCCTCCAGATCATCCTCGTCGATCGCTTCCGGCGACCGCTCCCCCAGCCGGCGGCGGACGGCCGCCGGCAGCCACTGGACCGCCGGCCAGAGGCCGCGCGGCATGGAGCCGGGGACAGGCGGCGGGGGCCGTCGCCTCTTGGTTTGCAGTTGCTCCAAGAGGCGCCCCCCCGGGTGCCGCCAGAGTCCGCGCCCGGCGCCCAGCCCGATGATCAATCCATAGACGGCGGCGAACACCGCGGTTCCGGCGAGAAGCGCTTCGAGCATCATCGGGGCACCACACCCCCCGCCGCGCCGGCGGTCTCCTCATCGGGCAGCAGCGGCTCCGGAAGCGTCTCCCCGACGGCCTTGAACTTCCCCACCAGCCAGGCCGGGGCAATCGCCGGCCGGGCCACGTAATCACCGGTCAATCCCCCGCCGGGCTCTTTCCCGCTGATCGCAAAGGCGTAAACCGGCTTGAGCCCGACTCGGTCATAGCCGCCGGCACCGCCGGCCTTGTCGATCAAGGCGACCTCGGAGACCCGGCGAATCCCGTCGGCGTATCGGTCAATATGGATGACCACGTCCAGAGCCGACCTGACCTGGTCGACGATGGCTTGGTGGGGCAGGTCCTCCCCGGACATCAGGACCATGTTCCCCACCCGGGCCAAGGCGTCGGCGGCGGCGTTGGCGTGGACGGTCGAGAACGACCCGCTGTGCCCGGAGTTCATCGCCTGCAGGAGTTCGAAGGCCTCGCCCCCGCGGCACTCCCCGATCACCAGCCGGTCGGGTCGCATCCTCAAGGCATTCCTGAGCAGGTGGCGGATGGTCACCTCGCCGCGGCCCTCGGTGTTGGCCGGCCGGCTCTCCAGGGCCACCACGTGCTCCTGGGGCAGCCGAAGTTCGGCCGAATCCTCGATGGTGATGACCCGCTCTCTAGCCCCGGGAATGGCGCCGGCCAAGGCGTTCAAGAGGGTCGTCTTCCCGGCCCCGGCCCCGCCGCTGATTATCCCGTTGAGCCGGGCCCGGACGGCGGCGGCCAGGAAGGCCGCCATCCCCGGACTCATCGTCCCTCGGGCAACGAGGTCGGCCAGGGTCATCGACCGATCGGGGAACTTGCGCACGGTCAACACCGGACCGATCAGGGACAGGGGGGCGATGATGGCGTTGACCCGCGAGCCATCGGGGAGCCGGGCGTCGACGAAAGGCGAGGCTTGATCCAGGCGGCGGCCCAGGGGAGCGACGATTCGGATGATCAGGTCGAGAAGATGATCGTCATCCCGGAAGGCGACCTCGGCCGGTTCCAGTCGGCCCTCGCGTTCGACATAGACCTGACCCGGTCCATTGACCATCACCTCGGTCACCGACGGGTCGCGGATCAGGTGGTCGATCGGACCGTAGCCGACGATTTCGCTGACGATCTGTTCGCTTAGGGCGTCCCTGGTCAGCCTGCGAACGACCAGGTTTTCCTCCATCAGGATCCCGGCGATCAGACCCTTGAGCTGCTGTCTGTCCTCAGGCGAGATCCTCGCCGTGGCTAAGAGCTTGGGATGCCTGGCCAGGACCACGGACTGTAGGTAGCGGGTGATCTCTTCCGACGTCCGCGGCCGGTCCCGGCAGGCCGGTTCTTTGGAATCCAACGGGTTCTCGACTCCGCGGTCATGGCCGGTCCCCGTCTCCGGGATCGTCCCCGGCTCATCGGGTACCGCTTCTTGGCGCTCCAAGCGCTGCCTCAGCCCGGGTCTCAAGGGCCCCGCCTCCTCCCGGGGAGGGCCAAGGCCAAGCGATTCGGCCGAGCCGTCTCGGCGAAGATCGGGCAGACCTCGTTGGCTACTTTCATCAGCGACAGTGACACGGGATGCTGGCGGTGGGTCAGGACGGCAGGGATCCCCTCAAAGAGCGAGGCGTCAACGACCTTGCGGTCCTCGGCGACGACGGCGAGCAACCGGACCCCGAGGAAGGCCTGGGCCCCGGCCGGGGTGATCCGGCCGGCCGGGTCGGCCCGGTTCATCACCACCTTGAGCCGCTCGTCGAGGGGAACGTTCAACCGCTTCAGCAGGTCGATCAGGACCCTGCAACGGCGAAGGGAGGTGGCGTCCGGCGAGGTGACCAGGACGATCAACGAAGCGCCTTCGATGGCTTCATAGAGGAGGTCGTTGTCCGCTCCCCCCGGCGTATCAAGGATGAGGATCTGGAAGTCCTTTCTTGCTGCGGTAAGCAAGGCCTGAAGTTCCCGCGGTCCAAAGGCTTCCGAAAGCTCCGGGCGGGCCGGGCTCAGTAGTACGCGCGCCCCCGTCGGCCGGTGGATGACCATGGCCCCCAGCAAGGTCTCCTGGGTCAAGCCGTCTTTCAAGACAGGCATCAGTTCCTGGAGTCCCGGTCCATCGAGGAGGTCCAGGAAGAGCCCGGCATCTCCGCCGGCCACGTCGAGGTCGATCAGCCCGACTTTCAGCTTCGACCGCTCGGCCAGAGCGGCGGCCAGGTTGCAGGCGATGAAGGTTTTCCCCACGCCTCCCTTAGGACCGCAGACGACCACGACTTGCTGAGGAAGGACCTCGGGGACAGCGGCGACCCGGGGCGCCGGACCATTAGCCTGATCGGTCTGGGCGGCGATCCTCAGCCTCCGAATGTCGGCCGCCTCGCCGCCTCCGGCCCGGTCGCTCAGCCCTTCGGCGGGACCCCAGTTGGGTTGGTTTCTGGCCAGGGACACGGCGCCACCCCCCAGTTGTGGATCGGTAGCCGACTGTGGTTCACGTTCCCCCGACAAGGTCCTCCGTGGTGATCCCGGAGTCCTCGGTCCACGCCGGCTCGTAGCCGTCGATGGCCAGGTAGAGCAGGCCATCCTCGGCGGCCAGGGCGATGACCCGGGCCTCCGCCTCAGTGACGGCGACGATCACCCCGACCGGCAGGGCGTCGCCCGCGCCCGGCTTGGCGCTGCTGCCCCGTTCATCCCGGATGTCGAGGACCTCGAGACCGCGGGCCACTGTTCGACTGCAGTTCGTCCCGGTCTTTTGCTCGCTGGCGACGAAGATGATGTCGACCCTGTCCCCCACCCTGACCGCCCCGCCGGCCGCCCTGGCCAAGCTGGAGGGAACCAAAAAGGCCCGCTGGTTCGGCGCCAGCCGGCTGAGGAAACTGCCATCGCCCGCATCCCCTGAGACCTCGACGGTCAGAATCTGCTCACCGGCCACGAACGCCTCCAGGGCGAACTTGCCCACGACCTGCTCCCTGGCCACGGCAGCCTTCGCATGGGCGGCTTTGACCGGCAGGGCGAGGACCCGGATATCGTCGGCCTCGATCTTCTGGTAGCGGCCGATCTGTCCGGCCGCCACGACCACCGGGACCGTTCGCTGGACCCGAGCCAGAAGGTCGAAGGTCAGGCCTGAAGCCAAGAGCGCGGATACCACAGCCAACAGCAGATACCGCTTGGGGTTCAACCCCGCCACCTCGCGGTTTTCTGCGCGGGCTCTGTATCCGCGCTCGCAATTCGTCCGGTCCCTAGGGAAAGTCGGCCCGTTGCTCCGCTCGCTCGCCGCCGACGCCGGGCCCTCGTTTTCCGGGGCCCATCTCTTATGTCGTCTTGTGGCGAGAATTCGAGAAAACGGGGCTCTCCCGTTTTCTCCAGCGCCAACCTTCCCCGGGGGCTCGTGCTGGTAACGTCTTCCAGCAATTTCATTTTACTTCCTGCCCCTCGGGCTGTCAAAAGGAATGGTTCGACGGCATTCGGCACTCCTAGACAAGTCTCGACATCAAGGGCCTTGAAGCATGGATTGGTCGGACTCCACCGGTGTCGATAGAATCAGTCCCCAACCCGGAGAAAACCCGGCAGGAGTCCCGGATCGGACCTCGAAAGCCGGGTCCCCCTGAAAGGGGATGAGATGTCAGTGTCGCGCAGCCGACGCCTTTCGACTCCGGCCGTTGCCCTTGCGGTTTGGCTTCTTTATCTTGTCAGTCCCTCTCTGGCCATGGCCGCCCACCCCGAAGCCGGACCGTTTCCCACCCCGGCGGCCACCATCTCGACCTGGCCCAACTGGGCAGGCACAGCGGTGGCCGACCTCCGGACCGCCGGGATCGTCGGCGGTCCGGGAACCGACCCGCTCAAGCAGGTCGTCCCCATGGACGCAGCCGCTTCGCCGGCACAGGCCGCCGGGCCCATCTCCCGCGGCGATTTCATGGGCCTGGTGACAACCGCTGCCGGGCGATTCGCCCCCGATTGGCCGGCCGATCTGGCGGCCCACGGCGTCCTGGCCGGTCGGCCGGTGGAGGGCTTGGCCCTCAGCCGTGACATCAGCCGGGCCGAGGCCGTCGCTTTCCTTGTCAAGCTCCTCCGGACGGAGCCTGACTGGGAGACCCTCTGGCTCGGCCGACCTCCGCCCGGCGAGACGGCACCGGCGGCCGGTGGCCTGCCAGCTCACTGGTCACAGGAATACTTCCTCACCGCGGCCGCGCTCGGGTTGGTCCGCGGGTCGCCGGAGGCCGGCTTCAACCCCGATGCTTCCCTCTCTATCGTCGAGGCCCTTGTGTTGACCGATCGGCTGCTCCATTGCGGCGAAACCTGGCTGCCCGTGGACGCCGATTCCGGGGCCCTCCGCCCCATCACCTCGGCCGCGGAGAACCACGTCCGGGCCTTCGTCGGGGCCTTTGCCCGTGAGCCCTATGACTTCGGAGAGTTGCTCGACACCACCGCCGGGCAGGCCCGTGAGTTGATCGCTCAAAACCAGGACCACTACAAGCGGCAGTACGCCCGCGGCTGGCGGTTCAAGTTCGAACTCCTCTCCTTCCGAGCCGAGGTCACCTCCAGGTCACTTTATCTGGCGAAAGTGACGACGACCGAGAGGATGAGGGAATACGTCAACGGTAAGGTCTCGGAGAGCGAGTACGGCGACGAGATGACCCTCCGGCGCGTTGGCCCGACCTGGCTCGTGTGTCGATAGGACATCCGCTAAAAATGCGGGCCGCCGGCCCGCCAGGGAGTGAAGACCGTGAAGAGTCCACTCCGTCCAAGAACGGCCCCGGCTCTGGTTGCGATGCTCCATCGATTCCTGATCCTCGGCCTTGTCACCGTGACCGTCGTTGCTCCGTTCCAGGCCGCCTGGGCCTCCGGACAACGGGTGCTGCTCCGGACGGTCAACAACGTCCAGGACTTCGACGACGCGTCGGACGTCCTTAAGAACAACTACTACTCGGACATCGACAACGCCTTCAAGCAAGGCCTCATCAACGGTAAGGTCGCGGGTGACGGCCAGGTCCGCTTCTACGACCCGAATGCCCTGATCACCGTCGGCGAGATGGCCAACGTCCTGGCCCGCAACTACGGCGCCTCGATGGACCTGGTCGGGCAGGACGCGGTGAACTATCTGGCCAATCGGGGGATATCGGTCACGGGCACCCTTGGCCAGCCTGTCAACGTCTCGCAGCTCAAGGACCTCGCCGCCCAGACCGCCGGCAAGGCGGGCAAGGTCGACCTGGCCGTCCTCAGGGATGCCGCCAACGGGACCCTCGCGGCTGATGTCGACCAGGGCATCACCCGGGGGCACGCCGTCGAGCAGTACCAGCCGGTCCAGGTCGCCGGGGTCGGGGCGGCGCAGAACGGGCCGAAGTCCGAGCCGCCTGCTCCAACCCCGCCGGCCCTTCCCACCCCGCCTCCGCCTGCCGCTCCACCACCGCCGCCGCCACCACCGCCGCCGCCACCACCACCACCGCCGGTAGTCAACCCGACCATCATCGTCACGGCGACCGTCTCACCATCGCCGGTCAAGTCCGGCGGCGTCGTGACCATTACGGCTGCCACCAATGTCCCTCCCCGCCGGGTGGTTGCCAAACCACCGTGGGGCCCGTCGCTCGCCCTCAGCCCCACCGCCAACCCGCTGGTTTGGCAAGGCCAGTCGGCGGTGCCCCCGGACACGGCCGACGGCGACCAAGTCTTCGAAGTCACCGCCTACGGCGATTGGAATGTGGCCGTCTGTCGGGCGACCTGTCGCGTCGAAGGCGCCGTCCTCGACGACCATGCTTCGGTCATCACCGACTAAACGCGCGACCACGGTGAGGGGCGTCCATCACCCTGCGGGCAATACTAAGGACGAAGTCAAACCAAAGGGGATGGACTCCATGAAGCGTTCTTCAACCCATCGGTCGGTCATCGGGTTGCGCCGATCGTCTAGAATCAAGCCGCTTCTGGTGCTGGCGGTCATCCTGGCGGTTCTCCTGGGCATCGTCGCCGGCGCCGGATGCCGGCCGGCCGCGAAACCGCTAGCTACGAGCGTGACCCCGGAAAACCTCAGGTCCGTGCTGACCTCGGTCGAGGGGCAGGCGGCCTTCCGGGAAGCCTTCCTGACCATGTACCGGACCAGCGAGGGTCGGACGGCCTTCCGCGACGTCATACTCGACTTGCTCAGGGCCCCGGACACCAGGGAGGCCATCCGGCTGGTGATGGTCGATGCGCTGACCTCGACGCCCGGACGTGCTGCATTGGCCCAGGCCTTGGGGTCGGCCGAGGTGCGTCCGGTCCTGGCCTCGGTGGTCACCGACGTCCTATCGACATCCAGGTTCCAATCGATCATCAGAGGCATGGTAAATGCAGCCGTGCAATCGATGATCCCCAAGGCCACCACCCCAACCCCGTCACCAACCCCCGGCGGGTCCACCGGCTCCAGCCGGTAGGAGGGATCGTACCGCGCGGGCCGGGGCCCCGTCCAAAGCCGACCATGGAAGAAAGCCGACCGGGACTCCCCACGGGAGAACCCGGTCGGCTTCGCGATTTCCCAAGCCTCTAGACGCTCGACGGCCCCCTTGCCCAGACCTATCCCTTGGTCGTCCCATCCCCGGTCGCCGCCACTTCCAGGCTGGCCTCCTTCTCCAGGACGGGCAGGTCGGCGGCAACAAGGTCGGGGTACTTGAGGCCTGAGCCGGTGTTGAGGACGACGACGCGTTCGCCCGGCCCGAGGATTCCGTCCTTGACCAAGCGCGGGAGGGCGGCCACGGCGGCCGCGCCCTCCGGGCAGATCAGCATCCCCTCGGTCCGCGCCACCAGGCTCATCGCCTTGAGAATCTCCTCGTCGGACACGGCCACGGCCGTCCCGCCGGTCCGCCGCACGGCATCGAGGACGAGGAAGTCGCCAAGGGCCTTGGGCACGCGGATCCCCGCCGCCAGGGTTTGGGCGCCGACGCAGAACTCGGAAGCCTCCTTGCCCTCACGGAAGGCCCGGATGATCGGCGCGCACCCCTCGGCCTGGACCGAGATGAGCTTCGGCCACTTCCCCTCGATCCAGCCGACGGCGGCCATCTCCTCGAGGGCCTTGTAGATGCCGATGATCCCGACCCCGCCTCCGGTCGGGTAGAGGATGGCGTCCGGCAGCTCCCAATCGGACTGCTCGGCGATCTCGAAGCCCATGGTCTTCTTGCCTTCGATGCGGTAGGGTTCCTTGAGGGTGGAGGCGTCGAACCAGCCCTGGGCCTTGGCCGCCTGCCCGATGATCTTGCCGGCGTCGGAGATGAGGCCCTTTACCAGATAGGTCACGGCGCCGGTGGCCACGCACTCCTTCTTGGGCAGGTCCGGCGCATCGATCGGCATGACCACGTACATGGTCAGGCCGGCTTTGGCCGCATAGGCGGCCCAGGCCCCGCCGGCGTTACCGGCCGTGGGCATGGCCACCGTCCTGATCCCGAGCTCGCGGGCCATGGATACGCCCACCGCCGCCCCGCGGGCCTTGAAGCTGCCGGTCGGGTTAAGCCCCTCGTCCTTGATGAAGAGTCGCGGCAGCCCTACGGCTTGTCCCAACCTGGGTGACGAAAGCATCGGGGTCATCCCCTCACCGAGCGTGACGATGCTTTCATCGTCCCGCACCGGCAGGAACTCGCGGTAGCGCCAGAGGTCGGAACGGCGCGACTTGATGGCGTCCCGTCGGACCTTGCCTCCGATGGCCTTCAAATCGTAGCGGGCCAGGAGGGGCGCCCCGCAGTCACAGACGTTCCGGGGCTTCTCGGGCGTGAAGGTCTTGCCGCACTTCGGGCACTCGAGATGGGTCAGGAAGGTCATCGGCTTGTCCTCCCGGTGGTCAGGATGTCGGCGGCAGGGCGGCAGTGATCAGCGGCTTCAGCCGTAGCGCTGAACATCACAGCAGCAATCGTAGTAAGCCGCGCCGTGACCGAGGTCGGTCTCGCGGTCGGCGGTCAGCAGGTTGACCGCCTCACCGGCGGCCAGGGAGCCGCCGGCGTAGATCAGGGCCACATCGTTACGGAGCCCGCCGTTCACCCTGACCCTGGCGCGGACCTCGCCGCGGGGCGAGACCACCCGCACCGGCTCGCCGTCGGCCAACCTACGGCCCTCGGCGAAGCCGGGCGAGACCTCGACCTCCAGGCCTCGACCGCGAGAGACCCGCATGTAGAATTGCGAGTTCAAAGTCTCGCGGTGGCGCGGGGTGATGAGCTGCAGTGGGAATTCGGCGCCGCCCGAGGATTCGCGATCCGCGCGACCGCGCCCCGCCCGGTCGCGCCCGACCCACTCGACCGGTTCGGCAAAGCCCGGCAAAGGGTCGTGACCGTCGGCCGCGGCCCTCGACGAGGCGAACTCGAAGCGCCCTGAGGGCGTCTTGAACTGTCCGTCGGCCCATGGCACGTCCGCGGCGAAGGGGTTACGGAAGGACGTCCCCCTGACCTCGGCCGCCCTCACCCCGGCCTCGGCCAGGCGGGCGAAGTAGGCTTCAATCCATTCCCCCGCGGAGCGGGAGAGTTCATCGCCAAAACCCAGCCGACCGGCGAGGGCCGAGTAGATGGTCAGGTCGGAGCGGGCCTCTCCGACCGGGGCGACGACCGACACCCCGTAGGTGATGTGGTTGTGCCAGGAGCAGAAGCAGACGTCCTCCTCCTCGAAGGGGGTCGTGCAGGGGAGGACGACATCGGCCTGAGCGGCCGTGTCGGTGAGGGTGAGGTCGACGACGACCTTGAAATCGACCGTCCCCAGGGCGTCGAGGAGCCGGTTCGTGTTCGGCGATTGGGCGACCGGGTTGGAGCGGGTGACGAAGAGGGCCTTGATCGGCGGGTCCTTGGCCGCCAAGATCTCCGCGCCGAGCCTGGCCCGGACCAGTCCGCGACGGGCGGTCGCCCGGTCGCCGGCTCCGAGGTCGGGAAAGGCGCCGTCCGAAGCACGGTTGGCGTAGTTCACCCCGCCCCCGGCCCGGCCGATGTTGCCGGTCAGGGCTCCGAGGGCGTCAATCGCCCGGATGGCCGCCCCGCCGTTGGCGTAACGTTGCAGGCCGTAGCCGAGGTGGATGGCCGCCGGCTTGGTCTCGGCGTAAAGGCGGGCCAGGTCACGAATGACCTCGGCGGGAACGTCACATAGGTCGGCCGCCCTCTCCGGAGGGTATTCCGCAGCCAGGGCGGCGAACTCCTCGAACCCCTTCGTCCTCGCGGCGATGAATTCCCGGTGCAGGAGGCCCTCCTCGATAATCGCCGAGGCCATCCCCAGGGCCAGGGCACCGTCGCTGCCGGGTCGCGGCGCTATGTGCTGATCGGCCAGGGAAGCCGAGGCCGTCCGCACCGGGTCGATGAGGACCACCCGAGCCCCGGCCGTTCGGGCCTTCTTGATCAGCGGGACGAAATGAGGGCTCGTGAAAACCGGGTTGCGGCCCCACAGGATGAGCAGCCGTGAGTTCGGGGTATCAGCGGGATCGTGGCCGAGGACATCGCCGAAATCATACTTCTGGGCGGCGATGCCGCCTCCCCAGCACAGGCTGCCGACCGGCAGGGTCACGCCGCCGAAGAGGTTCCAGAAACGACGCTCGAGGCTTTTCAGGAGGCCACCGGCGCCGGCGTCGTAGTTGAGCAGGATGCCCAACGGGCCATAGCGGCGCTTGACCTCCGTCAGCCGCTCGGCCACCAGGTCGAGGGCGGAATCCCAGGACGCCCGCTGGAAGGCGGCGCCCGGCGCCGGCCGGACCAGCGGGTACAACAGACGGCTCGGGGAATACAGCCGCTCCAGTTGTCGCTGGGCCTTCGGACAGGCGAAGCCGGCGGTGATCGGGTGATCGGGGTCGCCCCGAACGGCAACCGCCCGCCCATCCTCGACATCGACCAGGAGCGCGCAGGCATCCCAGCAATCGAGGGGGCAGGCGGTTCTGATCGTCTCATGCTTCCCGGCCACGGCGCCACCTCCGCCGGGCCGCTACCACTCTCAGGCCGGCCCAGCTTACCCCACATTTCTGACCACATTATATCAAATGAGGTCAGGACGGCCAACGGTTTTCTGGTCCGACGAGGTAGTTAATCAAAAAGGTCGACCACCAGGCCGACCCCGTCCATCCAATATCGTGTGCAGCCCCGGCCGCTATCGCGTGCAGCCCCGGCCGCTCCCTAAGCCGTGTT
>DASXUT010000193.1 GCA_036504675.1 Bacillota bacterium
TAGTGAATTGTGCCATGGGCGAGAGGTCCACCCCTCCTACTTGTGTTTGTGCTCGCAACCAAACACTTCGGAGAGGAACCCTCTCGTCCCTCTTTCTGCCCAGGTCTCCTACTTCAGACCAACATTAACTTTACTCACACCACGGTCTCTTCGGGAGGTGGCCAACGACAAGGCGACGGGCGTTCCGCCCAATACCTACGAGGGATCCAGGTATCCCCAGGGTTGCCAAACATATGTTCGGTATAGTATAATCTCGCCGTAGGGTCTCGAAGTCAAGGGGGAATGGGCGTGGCTAAGCGGGGCGAGTTCCTTCCGGTCAGGATAACCATGATCGAGCAACGGGGAAAGTGCACTCACAAGCTGGGGGATAGTTTCATCTGGGACAGCTGGACCCCGCCCAAGGGGATGTGCGGCGCGCTCACCGACTCGCTGGCCAGGCCGGCCCTGATGTGCGCCCTGGGCGCCCTGTCTTGGGAAGACAACGACCCGGACCATTGGTACATCTCCTGTCCCTCGAAGAAGGGCACCGTCTGGAAGCTGGAGAGCCTCGAGAAAGAGATGCCCAAGCGCGAGTGGTAGGTGGCCCGGCGGGCCGACCCTTTCCTCGCGCCGTCGCCGCCTTCGTCGCGGCCGCCGACGGGCCCGCCGAGCGGCTTTCCCAGCGCGTTGGTAGCCGGTTGCCCGGTATGTTATAATCTAGGAGCATCTAGAGGCCGCCTGGCAGCGCCGCCACGGCGTTTCCCCAAAACCTTGCGGCCGTAGCGACTGGAGCGACACATGGCCAAGGACAAGATCATCATCCGGGGCGCCCGGCAGCACAACCTGAAGAACATCGACATCGAGATCCCGCGCGACAAGTTCGTCGTCATCACCGGGCTGTCCGGGTCGGGCAAGTCGTCGTTGGCCTTCGACACCATCTTCGCCGAGGGGCAGCGCCGCTACGTCGAGTCGCTGTCGGCCTACGCCCGCCAGTTCCTCGGCCAGATGGACAAGCCCGACGTCGACTACATTGAGGGCCTTTCCCCGACCATTTCCATCGACCAGAAAACCACCAGCCGCAACCCGCGGTCGACCGTCGGCACGGTCACCGAAATCTATGACTACCTGCGTCTTCTCTTCGCCCGCATCGGTCGTCCGCACTGCCCCAAGTGCGGTAAGCCCATCACCCAGCAGACCGTCGATCAGATGGTCGACCAGGTGGCGGGCTTGCCCGAAAGCACCCGCATCCAGATCCTCGCCCCGATTGTCCGGGGGCGCAAGGGCGAACACGAGAAGGTCATCGAGGAGATCCGCAAGGGCGGCTATGTCCGGGTCCGGGTGGACGGTGAGGTTCACGAAGTCACCGAGCCCATCACCCTGGAGAAGAACAAGAAGCACTCCATCGAGGCTGTCGTCGACCGGCTGGTCGTCCGGCCGGGGCTGCAAAAGCGCCTGGCCGACTCGCTGGAGACGGCCCTCAATCTTTCCGGCGGATTGGTCCTCGTCGACGTCATCGGTAAAGAAGAGATCCTCTTCTCCCGCAACTTCGCCTGCATCGACTGCGGCGTCAGCATCGAGGAGCCGCAGCCGCGGATGTTCTCCTTCAATAACCCCTACGGAGCCTGCCCGGTCTGCGACGGTCTCGGGTCGAACATGGAGATCGACCCCGACCGGGTCATTCCCGATCGCCGGAAGAGCATCGACGATGGGGCCATCGTCCCCTGGTACCGAGGCGCGATGACCTACTACCCGTCGCTCCTCGAGGCGGTCGCCCGCCACTTAGGCTTCCGCACCGACGTGCCCATCGACGACCTCGACCCGAAGTGGGTCGACATCGTCCTCAACGGTTCCGGGGACGAGAAATTCCCCTTCACTTTCGAAGGCTTCAACGGCCAGATGCGGACCAAGGAGGCGACCTTCGAAGGGGTCGTCCACAACCTCGAGCGGCGCTACCGCGAGTCCCAGAGCGACGGGGCCCGGGCCGACATCGAGGAGTTCATGAGCACCAAACCCTGTCCGGCCTGCGGCGGCAAGCGCCTGCGCCCGGAGAGCCTGGCGGTCAAGATCGGCGGCAAGTCCATCGCCGACGTGACGGGCCTGTCCATCGTTGAGACCCTCGACTTCTTCAACCACCTCACGTTGACCCAGCGCGAGGAGCTCATCGCCCACCAGGTCTTGAAGGAGATCCGTGAGCGGCTGGGCTTCCTGGTCAACGTCGGCCTCGACTACCTGACCTTGGACCGAGCGGCCGGGACCCTGGCCGGCGGCGAGGCCCAGCGGATCAGGCTGGCCACCCAGATTGGCTCCGGCCTGGTCGGCGTGCTCTATATCCTCGACGAGCCCAGCATCGGCCTGCACCAGCGGGACAACGAGCGGCTGATCGCCACACTCAAGCGCCTGCGCGGCCTCGGGAACACCCTCATCGTCGTCGAGCATGATGAAGAGACGATGTGGGCGGCCGACCACATCATCGACATCGGGCCGGGGGCCGGGGCCCACGGCGGGCGGGTCATCGTCGCCGGGACCATCGACGAGGTGATGGCCTGTCCGGAGTCGATCACCGGCCAGTACCTAAGCGGCCAGAAGGAGATCCCCGTCCCGCTGGCCCGCCGGCAGCCGAACGGCAAGGCCGTCGAGGTCCGGGGGGCCCGTGAGCACAACCTGAAAGAAATCGACGTCAAGTTTCCGTTGGGGCTGTTCGTCTGCGTCACCGGGGTCTCCGGTTCGGGCAAGAGCACGCTGGTCAACGAGATCCTCCACAAGGCTCTCGCCGCCGATCTCAACCGGGCCAGGACGAAGCCCGGCGACCACGAGGCCATCACCGGGCTGAAGTACCTCGACAAGGTCATCGACATTGACCAGTCACCCATCGGTCGGACCCCGCGCTCCAACCCGGCCACTTACACCGGGCTCTTCGACCTCATCCGCGACGTTTATGCCAGCACGCCCGAGGCGAGAGTGCGCGGCTTCCGGGCCGGGCGGTTCTCCTTCAACGTCCGCGGCGGCCGTTGCGAGGCCTGCAAGGGCGACGGGATAATCAAGATCGAGATGCACTTCCTGCCCGACGTCTATGTGCCGTGCGAAGTCTGCAAGGGCAAGCGCTATAATCGCGAGACCCTCGAGGTCAGGTACAAGGGGAAGTCCATCTCCGACGTCCTGGAAATGAACGTCGACGAGGGCGCCGAGTTCTTCAAGAACCTGCCCCGCCTGAAGCGCAAACTCCAGACGTTGCAGGACGTCGGCTTGGGCTACATCAAGCTGGGTCAGCCGGCGACGACCCTCTCCGGCGGTGAGGCCCAGCGGGTCAAGCTGGCCACCGAGCTGTCTCGCCGGTCCAACGGCAAGACCATGTATATCCTGGACGAGCCGACCACCGGCCTCCACATCGACGACATCCACAAGCTTCTGGTCGTCCTGGGAAGGCTGGTCGACGCCGGGGATACGGTGGTCGTCATCGAACACAACCTGGACGTCATCAAGACCGCCGACTATCTCATCGACCTCGGTCCCGAGGGCGGGGAGCGGGGCGGGCGGGTCATCGCCACCGGGACGCCGGAAGAGGTCGCCGCCATGCCCCAGTCTTACACCGGCCAGTTCCTCAAGAAGATCTTCGAACGCCAGGCCAAACGGGGCCGGGGCAAGACGGCGGCGAACTAACCTACCACTATCCCCTCAGGGGCAACCGCTTTTCGTAGCCGAGGACTTCCCACAGGCCTTCGCTCTCGAGGAGCTTCTTTGTCTCCGCCTTGCTCTTGTGGGCGGCCGGCCAGTCGTTCACTTGGAAGGACAAATAGAGAAGCAGCCGGGCCAGGTTGAGGGCGTCCATCTGAAGCCCCCGGGGACTGACCTTGTCCAGCGTGTCGGCGGCCGTATGGGTCCACCCGCGCCCGGCCGGCCTCGGACCCGGCCGGGAGGAGGTCATGAAGGCGCTGGGAACGCCGGCCGCGGCGAAGTTGAACTGGTCGGAGTACAGGTTCATCCCGTTCCTGATCTTCCAGGGCTGGTTCTGGCGCCGGGCGATGTCCTTGAAGACCGGCATGAGTTCCCGCCACCCCTGGATGAGGAGAGACGGCTCTCCGCCGCCACCGGCGGCGTCGACGTTGACCATGAACTGCATGTTCCGGGTCTCACGGCGGTGGGCGTGGACGTACTCCTCCGAGCCGATGAGCCCGATCTCCTCAACGGGGAAGATTACGAAGCGGATGGTGTGGGGCAGGTGCGCCCCGATCTTGGCCAGGACCCTGGCGGTCTCGAGGACGATGACGGCCCCAGAACCGTTGTCGATGGCCCCTGGGGCGATGTCGTGCCCGTCGAGATGCCCGCCGGCGATGAGCAGGCGCCGCTGGCTTTCCCGGCCGACGACCTCCCCGCAGATGTTGGAAGAGGTCATCCGCTCGTTGCTGTTGGCGGTCGCGATCCGGAGCTTGACCGGACCCTTTTCGGCCAGGCGGTTGAGGGCCGCCCCAGTCTCCGTGGACACGCCGACCCCGATCACCTCGGCCGGGGCGTTGAAGCGAAGGGAGCCGGTCTCTTCGAGGAGCCCCGGTTCGTCGCGCATCCAGATGAAGCCCACCGCTCCGGCCTCCACGGCCCGGCCGTACTTCTCCATCCGGTGCATCGTCCGGCATAGGTCGGTCGGGGATTCGGTCGTCACCATGACGATCTTCCCCTTGATCTCGTCCGCCCTCTCGGCGTAGACGTCGGGGTGTCCTGAGCCGAGGAAGACCAGTTCGCCCTGGACCTCACCCGAGCCACAATAGGGCAAGGCGAGGCATGGAAAGGCGCGACGCTTGGGACTGAGCGCGGTCAGCCTGGCCCGACCGCGCGCCCAGCCGGCGTACTCGAACTCTTCAGTGTGGACGTCGTCGAGCCCATATTGACTCATCCGTGAGGTCAGGAACTGGACCGCTTTCCGTTCCCCGGCCGTGCCGCCGAACCGGCTGCCGCACTCGTCGCACAGGTAGACCAGGTTCCGGTAAGCCTCATCGGAGGTCCAGACCTCCCCGACCACCATCCGGTCCAGGGTGGCCAGGTCCAGAGGCTCGACTGCGGGTGGAGGAGCGGCCCTCAGGGACATCCCAACATCTCCTTATTGTGCTCCGGCTCGGGTGGGATCGGCCCGGGTGGTCCGGCTTGGGTAGGGGGTTTCGACACCGAGCTGGCTACACCCTTGCGGGCAGGGGACCCGCCAACCCGGGGAGAATACAAGATCAGCGGCCTTTGGGGGGTCGGGACCGAGAGCTACCCCGGACGACCTGCAGCGATGAACGAAGGGGGCACGTAGTAGTTGGATGTCACCGAGCTTACCCAACACGACTTCGTAGCCGACATAAACCGGTGGGTCAGCGGACTTCCCAGCCTGATCGACGTCGGGTGCGGCTTGGGCGACTTGCTGACGAGGATTGACTGTCCGATCAAGATCGGAATCGATGCCCATCGCCCCTATTTGGAGAGACGTCGTACGGATGACCCGCGAATCGTTCCCCTAACCATGGATGCCCGGGAGATGCCGGCCCGGTTCCTTCCCGGCGGAGTCGCGGCGATACTCTTCCTGGATGTGCTGGAGCACTTCCCTTACGACGAGGGAGTCGAGATCCTCCGGCAGGCTGAGGCACTGGCCAGAGAGTCGGTCATAGTCTTTACTCCGCGGGGCTGGTTCCCACAGCACAACTTCGATTACTTCAACCTTGGTGGGGAGACCTATCAGGAGCACCGAAGCGCCTGGAACGTTGCCAACTTTGAACGCCTGGGCTTCACGGATGCCATTGTCTATAAGGCCTTCCACGGACCGGGCAACCCTTCATTCCTGCGCGCCTTCCCCGAGCCGGGGGCCGCTCCGGTTGATGCCTTGCTGGTCAGGAAGGTACTCCAACGCGGGAAGTGAGATGGCTTGCCCGAAGATCGCCCGTCGGGGCCGAGTCCAGAGATGGAGGCCAAGCTGGGCAGGCTCCCGGCCAAGCCGGGCGTCTACCTGTTCAAGGACAAGGCCGGTGAGATCATTTACATCGGCAAGGCCCTGTCCCTCAGGAGCCGGGTCAGGCAGTATTTCCAGTCGGCCAAGAACCAGAATCCCCGGACCATGGCCATGGTCATGCAGGCCAGGGATCTCGAATTCATCCGGACCGACTCAGAGGTCGAGGCCCTTATCCTTGAGTCCAACCTGATCAAGGAGTACCATCCGTACTTCAACGTCCGTCTTAAGGACGACAAACACTTTCCCTATTTGCGGGTCGACGCCAACGAGGACTTCCCTCGGGTGACCATCGCCCGCTCGATGAAGCGCGACGGGGCTTCATACTTCGGTCCCTACACTCATTCGGACGCCGTTCGCGACACTCTCCGGACGATCAGACGGGTCTTCCCTTTCCGCACCTGCAGCGAACACAAGTTCCGGACGGTCACCCGCCCGTGCCTTGACTATCATGTCCGCCGGTGCCAGGGCGCCTGTCGGGGCCTTGTCTCGGAGGCCGACTATAAGTCGATGATCAGGGAACTCTGCCTGTTCCTCGACGGGCGAACCCAGGATGTCACCGACCACCTTCAGTGCCGGATGGAAGAGGCCGCCGAGCAGCTGGATTTCGAGCGGGCGGCGGAGATCCGCGACCGGCTGAGGGCCATCTCGGAGGTCAGTGAAAGGCAGAAGATCATCTCCACGGGCATGGAGGATCAGGATGTCGTGGCCTCCTCCCGCCATGGCGATGATGCTTCGGTGCAGGTCTTCCAGATTCGGGGGGGCCGGTTGGTCGGACGGGAGAGCTTCGTCCTCAACGGGACCGAGGGCCAATCTGGGCCGGAGGTCATCGATGCCTTTCTCAAGCAGTTCTACGCCCAGGCTTCCTTCATCCCCAGGGAGATCCTCCTCCCTGAGCCGGTCATCGAGCAGGGGTTGCTCGAGGAGTGGCTGTCCGCGAAGCGCGGCGGCAGGGTCCACCTGACCCAGCCCAAGCGCGGTGAGAAGAAGGGTCTCGTCGACCTGGCCGCCGAGAACGCCAGAGTCTCGTTGCAGGAGCGCCTGGCCGAGCGGACCCGTGAGTCCGAGCAGACCGGCCAGGCCCTCGCTGACCTTCAGCGCCAGTTGGGCCTCGATGGGCCCCCGCGGCGGATCGAGTGCTTCGACATCTCCAACATCCAGGGGGCCGAGGCCGTGGGCTCGATGGTCGTCTTTGAGGACGGCCGGCCCAAGAAGGAAGACTATCGGAAGTTCCGAATCCGCACGGTCGAGGGATCCAACGACTTTGCCATGATGAAGGAAGTCGTCGGGCGACGCTACCGTCGCGGCCTCAGGGAGCGTGAAGAGGCCGCCACCGGGGGGCGACCGAAGTTCGCCACCCTGCCCGACCTGATCATCGTCGACGGCGGCAAGGGTCAGCTCTCTTCGGCCAGGGAGGTCCTCACCCAACTGGGCCTGGGGGGCATCCCCACCTTTGGCCTGGCCAAGGAACACGAGTGGCTGTTCGGCGAGGGACGCCCGGGCCCGGTCGTCCTTCCCCGCGGTTCCGAGGCCCTCTTCCTGGTCCAGCGGATCAGGGACGAGGCCCATCGCTTCGCCATCGGTTACCACCGGGTGGTGCGGCGGAAGCGGACCCTGAAGTCGGTCCTGGACGACATCCCGGGCATCGGCCCACGCCGGCGGACCATCCTCCTGCGTCAGTTCGGCTCCATCGCCGGCCTGAGAAAGGCCGGGCTGGACGAGCTGAAAGCGACGCCGGGGATTCCCGCCCCGGTGGCCGAGACCATCTTCGCGTGGCTCCATGGAGAAAACGCCAAGGGGGGTCAGGACGGTGAGCCAGTGGACCAGGGATGACCGGTCTTCCGACCTGCGCTGGTCGGCCTTCGAGGTCGCCGGGGGTTGGATCGGAGCGGTGACCGGCCCGCGCGGGTTACGCTACCTGTCGCTGCCGCGGGCCGACCGCGAATCGGCCGGGCGCGAAGTGACCGCCGGTTTCCCGAAAGCCGTCGAGGATGACACGGCCTTTGATCAATTGCGGGCCGACCTGGCGGCCTATTTCGCCGGGCGCCCCGTGGACCTGACGCGCCACCCCGTCGACGCCGAGATGACCCCCTTCCAACGGCGGGTCCTCGAGGCCTGCGCCCGCATCCCCCATGGCGCCACCAAGACCTATGGCGAGCTGGCGGCCGAGGTCGGCAGCCAGGGGGCGGCCCGGGCGGTGGGCCAGGTCATGGCCCAAAACCCCGTCGCCCTGGTCTTCCCCTGACACCGCGTCCTGGCCGCCGGCGGCGGCCTCGGGGGGTTCGGCGGTGGGTTGGAGATGAAGCGCTGGCTGCTGGACCTGGAGTCAGGCCGGCTCCGACCGGAACGACGCAGGTTGAGAGATGTGGTTCTGAAGGGCTAAGAAAAACTTCCAGCCGTCGGGAACAAACCCGTCGCCCTGACGTCATATATAGTTGGTATCGGCCATCGCCTCTGGGAAATGTGGCCGGCCCGGGGCCCAAGCCCCCGGCTCAACCGGCAACAAGCTTCATGGAAGGAGGGAAATGACATGATCCGTAACCTCGCCGTTTTCGTGGTCGCTCCGGCGGGTGGGCTCATCCTCGCGGCAGCGGGATATCTCTGCCTTGCCGCGGATACAGGCTTCACCGCGCCGCTTGACAACTCCACCGAGAACCGGCGGGGAACCGGGCCAGGTCATGCTTCCCTTCCTTCGGGTCTGACCTTGCGTCGGCAAGGTTGAAGATCGCCCTGCACCCTTGATTGAATAGACCGGTTGATACCCACGGCCCGGGGGTTCCCCCGGGCCGCTTTGCGTCTTCCCGACAGCTCCCGAGCTCGGCCGCCGGACATCGGCCAAGTTCGGAACGAAGCGAGGGCGAGGGTTAAAGACATCAAGGAGCAGGGTTGACATGTTAAGGGGGTGGGTCTATAATGTTAATCGTCAAGGAAAGGATGTTAACCATCATGCCTCATACCAACGGGAAGAATCCAGCCTCGACCTTCAAGGTCGGGTCGGCGCGGACGAAGGGGCCGGCGATCCCCGGCGAGCGGTTCGCCCGCCGGACCAGGGACGCCATCGTGGAGTTGATCTTCCCGCCGGCCGTCACCGCGAACCGGGATCCCCGGTCGGAGACTCTGATCAGTCTGGTCTCGCCCAGATGGCCCGTGGACTTTCGGTGAGCCGATGGCCGACACCGGAATCACCGTAAGCTGCCAAAGGAGCGGATGACCGTGAACGCCCGTCTTGATCCGACGAACCCCACGACTCGCCGGGAAGGCACTGATTCCCGCCTGGCCAAGCTTTTCGGAGGTGGTCGTCAGATGGATACCATCGAGGTCCTCTACCATGGTGATCTCTGCGAGGACATCCTTCAATTCGTCCAGGCCAGCGGGACGGCCAGGATTGTGGCGACCAGGCCGCTCGTCATCGCCACCGGTGACGAAGCCGCCGTCCTGCCCGGTCTCTTGGGAGCGCTGTCCCACTCGCCGATGGAAGTCGAGTTGGTCAGGGTCCGTCGCCGTCAATCCAATGTCCACTAATAACTGGGCCGACCCCGGGCCATCGCGCCCGAGGGTCGGCCGGCTCGTTCCCCGCGTGTTGACAGGTCAACCCCCAAAAACTACACTTAAGCCGCCACCTTAAAGAAGTTAAACCGCACCCTTAACATGAACGAAACGGGGTGTTCCAAGCGTGGAGAAACGACGGATGCCCGGCCGGTGCCCGGTCTGCCATGAGAAGCTGGACATCACCCGGCTGAACTGCCCTCACTGCGAAACCAGCATCGAGGGGCGGTTCGAGGCTTCGAAGTTCGATGCCCTGACCCGTGACCAATCGGATTTCGTCGAGGTCTTCCTTAAGGCTCGCGGCAACATCAAAGAGGTCGAGAGGGAGCTCGGCATCTCCTACCCCACGGTCAGAGGGCGTTTGGAGCAAGTCATTCAGGCCCTGGGTTACCGGCCTGAACCGATTCCGGACGAGACCGCATCGACGGCCAAACGCCGGGACGTGCTCGAGGCCCTTAAGTCGGGGCGGATCACCGCCGAGGAGGCCGTCAAACTCCTCAAGAGCAGGTCGGCGCCGCCGGCCGAGGCGGGGGAGGGCGGGCCGTCGGACGGCGAGGACGCACCCAGGAAGTCAGATGAAGGCGGGGCCCAAGGTGTCGACGCCGGTCAAGGCGGGAGGGAATAACGTGGACGAGGAACGACCTGACCAGGGGACGCCCGGCGCGGACGCCGAACGGCGGATGATTGAGGAGATGCGGCGGGCCGGTCGCCTCTCTGAGGATGAGGCGAAAGCCTTATTGGCCGCCATCGGCGGGGCAGACGGAGAGGCGGGGGCAGAACCCGCGGCCCAGCCCGGCGCCGAGTCCCGGACATGGGCCCGCGGGCCCTGGATCGGCTGGGGGCCGGAAGCTCGCGACGCCGCCCGCGAAGCCAGTCGGGAGGTCCGCGAGGCCGCCCGCGAAGCCAGCCGGGAGGTCCGCCGGGCTTTCCACGAGGCCAGGCACCAGGCCAGGGAGGCCGCCGGAACGGGGGATGACCCGGGCGACCTGGGGAGCGAGATCGCCGGGGCGATCCGGGAGGGTCTGGATGCCGGTCTGCGGGGGCTCAATGAAGGGCTTCGAGGCCTTCGAAGCGCGTTCGGCCCGACCAGCATGGGGCCGGCTTCCCGGCAGGAGAAGACGGTCCTCGAGCACGCCGTCGATCGCGGCTGTCGGATCTTCATCAATTCCGCCTCGGGGGACGTCAGCGTGACGGCGGGCTCGCCCGGGACCGTCCGGGTCACCTGGACCAAGCAGGCTCATGGCTCCGCGACCGACGAGGTCGAGCGACGGTTGGCGGCCGCGGGGGTGAGCGTCGAGGGGGACCGGACGACCCTGACCGTCCGCACCGACCTCGGACCCGAGTCCGCCCGCGGGACGGGTCCGGTCACCATCGACCTCCACGTTGAGGTGCCCGCCGAAGCCGCCGTCGAGGTCCGCGGGGCCAACGGCGACGTCGAAATGACCGGACTCTCGGGCCGGGTCAGGGCCGACGCCAGAAACGGTGACGTGACCCTAACCACCGAGGCCGTGGAACAAGTCGAACTGCACAGTCAGAATGGCGACGTGACCGCCCGCTTCCAGCCCACCAGGGGCGGCCGCTACGAACTCCGGGCGACGGCCGGCGATGTCGAGCTGATCCTGCCGGAAGAGGCCTCGATCGCGATTGAAGCATCGACCGGCTCCGGCGAGATCGAATCGGCCATGGAGATGACGGTCACAGAGCGCCGGACGGAGCGTCTGCTGCTGGGTCGCCTCGGCGCCGGTGAGGCCACCGTGATCGCCCGCGCCGGGGCGGGGGACGTGACCATCCGGCGACCTTGAATCGGCCCGGACGGATTCGCCAACCGTGTCGGACCACCCGCCCCATGGCTTCCTAGCTACCCACGATGTCGGGCAGGGGAGATAAACCCACATCTGGAGGTGCCCTTTTATGCAAGAGGAACGGTTGATGATCCTGAAGATGATCCAGGAGGGCAAGGTGACCGCTCAGGAAGGGGTGGAGCTCCTCAAAGCCCTCCGCGAGGGGCACGGCCCTCAGGGCGCCGGTCGGACGGCTCAAGGCTCGAGCTCAGGCCGCCCGACCGCGGCCGGGGACCCGGGGACTGGGGCGACCGGGTTCGCCGAAGACGACTTCGGCTCGGGCCACCGCCCCAAGTCCATCCTCGAAGGAGTGCTCGAGGGGATCGGCCCGATCAGCTTCCCCTTCGGCTTCTTGGGCGACAGCTACAAGTTCGAAGAGGACCACGAAGGACGGTTCGAAGCCGCCCCCGGATTGCCGGTCACGATCAATTTCAGCACGTCCAATGGCCGCCTGATCCTCCGCGGTTGGGAGCGGCCCGACTACCGCGTCCACATCATCAAGACACTGCGTGGCCCGGGGGAAGACGAAGCCCGCCAGAGGGCCCGCCAGATGGCCCAATTCACGGCCACCCCCGAGGGCCTCACCCTCGAGTCACGGTTGATCGGCTGGCACAATTCCGGCGTGGCGGCCGAGGTCTTCCTGCCGGCCGGCTTGCTCTACCGGGTCGGCCTGCACACGTCCAACGGCCGGATCGAAACCGAGGGGTTGAAGACGGACCAGTTCGACGCCCACACCTCCAACGGCCGGATCGTCTGCGAGCGACTGACCGGGGAGCGGGTCATCGTCAGGACGTCGAATGGGCGGATCGTCGCCAACTGCTCGGCCCACCGGCTCGACGCCGACACGTCCAATGGGTCGATCACCGTCGTCCCGCCCGGAGGCCTCGACGGTGACAGCCGGTACCAGCTGCGGACGTCCAACGGCGGGATCAAGATCCGCCCCGAGGACCGGACCGATTGCGGCTACGACATCGACGCCTCGACCTCCTTTGGCCACATCGAGCTGGAGCTGCCCGAACTCGATTACGCCATCAACGAGCGGACCGTTGGGCACCGCCGGTCGAAGGCCCAGACCCGGGGCTTTGACGGGAAGACCCGCCGCATCTACATCGAGGCCAGGACGTCCAACGGACCGATCCTGGTCAGTCGGAGCGTCTGAGGACCACCGGCCCCTTCAATAATTAGACACCCACCGAGAGAACGCGAGGAGGAGAACATCAATGGTCGACTTCATGCTCCAGAACACCCAGCTGTTCCTGACCATCTTCTTTTCCGTCCTGGGCTTCCTGGTCATCCTGGCCGTCCTGAGCCACTTCCGGACGGTCGCCATGATCAAGGCCGGGCTTTACCGGCCAAATGAGCCCACCTGGTTCAACGGCCACTCCTTCCGTGACGGGCTCTGGCTCATCGCCATCGGCGGCGGGATCTTCGCCGGCATCTACTTCCACCTCGGCTTCTGGGCCACGGCCTTCGGGACCCTGGCCGCCATGGGCGTAGCCGCCATAGTCAGCAGCTTCTTCGGCCGGTGAGGATCTCACCTGGGGGTGAAGGGACCAATGAAGACGGCCATAGAGGTCAGCGAAGTTTGGCAGAACACGTTCGCCATCGGTCACGGCAGAAGGGTCACGATCAGCCAGGATGTCGGGTCGATCACCCTTGGCGCTTGGGATCGGCCCGAGACCAAAGTGGTGGCCACCAAGCGGGCCTCCGGGCCTGATGAAGCGTCGGCCCGGCGGGCCCTGGGTGGTCTGAGGGTCCGGGCGAACCCCGGGGGACGCGGGCTTTCCATCGAGGTCGGCGGGGCCGCCCGGGGCGCCTTCGGGTTTTCCCGGCCGGGCCGGGTCGATCTCGACGTGACCGTGCCCCGCGGCCTCGATGTGGACGTCGATACCGGCAGCGGAGCAGTCCTGGCCGAGGAGCTTTCCGGCCGACTGGCGATCGACACCGGGGCGGGGCCCGTGACGGTCGCCCGATGCGCCGGCAAGGTCACGGTCGACACCGGCAGCGGGCCGGTGGACGTCAGGGAAACCAGCGGGGAAGTCGAGGTCGACACCGGCTCCGGGACGGTGAACATCGACCGGGTCAGGGGCGACGTGGACGTCGACACCGGCAACGGGTCAGTCCGCCTGAGGGGCGTCCGGGCCCGCAGGATCCACGTCGATACGGGCCGGGGAGAGATCTCCGGGGCCTTCGTCCCGGTCCGCGACGGAGACTACGACTTCGATACCGGGCTGGGCTCGATCGAGTTGAGAGTGCCGGCCCAAGCCGCCGGGCGCTTCGATTTGGAGGCTGATGGCGGCGCGATCCATTGCCACCTGCCGTTGGTCCGCGAGGAGACCCGCCCCGGCATCCTGCGCGGCGTCCTGAAGCGCGGGTCGTGCGAGGTCAAGGGCCGAGCCGGCCGAGGTGACATCACGGTCGTGGCGGTGAGCGAGGCCGACCTCGGGGAAGAGACCGCCGACTGGCGGGCGGCCGACCCGGTGGACACCGGCCCGGACCAAGGACCGGGCCCCGGCCCAAGTGGGAGACGGGGCCTATCCATGGAAGATGAGGACTACGTCCGGGTCCTCAAGATGGTTGAGGCCAGGCGCCTCACCCCGGAGGCCGCCGAGCAGCTCCTCAGAGCCCTGGAAGAGGACGATGAAGCCGACGAAAGACCGTTTTGAGGGGATGAGACCTTGAGCCAGAAAGCCAGGGAAATCATCGGAGCCATCGACGGCGGCAAGATGGGTGTCGAGGAAGGGCTCAAGGAGCTCGACCGCTGGCGACAGCAGCGTCGTCAGGAGCGACTCCGGGAAGAGGCCCGCGTCCGCCGGAGGCCGGCCCGATGGCTGAGGGTCAAGGTCCTCGACCCACGGCACGGGCGCCGCTTCAACCTCTGGCTGCCGATGATCATCATCTTCTGGGCCTTGTCGCTTGGTTTTTGGGGACTATCCCTGTTCCGATGGTTCGGCCGGCGAACCGCCGAGCGATGGCGAGTGCCGAGGTCAAGTGGCCTCGAGCCGACGGACTACCGGGGGGCCCTCGCCGGGCTGCGGATCGGCCTGGTGGCCTGCGGCAAGATCGTTGACGTCCAGGACGACGATGGTACGTGTGTCGAAGTTTGGCTAGGATAACGGGAGGGGCCGACATGAACGAGGAACGACTGCAAATTTTGAAGATGATCGAGAGTGGGAAGATCACCGCCGAGGAGGGGGCCAAGCTCCTCACGGCGGTTGAAACGGGTCAGGGAGAGGAACAAACCCCTCACTCGGCCAAGTTCCTGAAGGTCAAGGTCTACGATACCCGATCGGGGAAGGCCAAGGTCAATGTCAACCTGCCCCTGAACCTGCTGGACATCGCGGTCCGGTTCATCCCCAAGGACCATGAGTACACCAAGGGGCTGGACATGGTCGGTCTGGTCGAAGCCATCCGTGGCGGGGCTGTCGGTAAGATCGTCGAGGTCGATGACGAGGAAGAGCACCAGCACGTCGAGGTCTACGTCGAGTAGGCTCGAATCTCGCCGGGCACGGGGGCAAGCTGATGCTCGATGTCCTTAAGAACGCCCGATTCGCCAGGCTTTGGGCCGGCCAGACCCTGTCCTTCCTGGGCGATTGGCTGAATATCACAGCGCTCATGAGCCTGCTGGCCTTCAGATGGCAGGCGACGGCCTTTCAAATGAGCCTCTATGGACTGGTGGCCGCCCTGCCGTGGGTGGTCGTCGGACCCGTGGCCGGGGTCTTTGCCGACCGCTGGAACCGGAAGACGACGATGATCGTCGCCGACCTCATCCGCGCCGTGGCCGTCCTGGGCTTCCTGGTGGCCAGAGACATGGGGCAGGTCTTCGCGATCGTCCTCCTGATCGGCGTCGTCGCCCCCTTCTTCACGTCCTCCAGGACGCCGACGATCAAGCAGATCGTCGGCCGGGAAGCCCTACTCCCCGCCAATGCCCTGAGCACCATGGCCCTCAACGGGGCGAAGATCATCGGTCCGGCCGTCGGCGGGATCATCGTCGCCACGATCGGTGAGAACGCCTGCTTTTGGGCGGACAGCCTGAGCTTCCTCCTGTCCGCCGGGCTCATCGCCACGGTGGCCATCCCCGACGAAAGGCGGGTCGGCGCGGGTGCCGCAGAGGCGGGCGCCGGAGCGGCGGCCTCCACCGACGTCGGAGCCGCGAGACCCGCCCCCGCTTCGGCCCCATCGAAGCTCAACTTCCTGGCCGATCTCAAGGCCGGCCTGGACCACATCGCGCGGAAACCAATCCTTGTCTTCGCCGTCGTCCTCCTTTCCCTGACCGCTTTTTGCCTCGGGGTCTTCGACGCCGTGGCGGTCGTCTTCATCCGCGAGGTCTTTGGCCCGAACCCCAAGCTCTTGGGCTGGCTGCTGGCGGCCATCGGCTTCGGCACGGTGGTCTCGGCGGTCTGGGTCGGGGGCCGAGGGCAAGACCACAGCCCATGGCTCCTGAGCGTCATCGGGGCCCTCGGAATGAGCGTGCCCCTGGCCCTGCTGGCGTTGATCGGCGTGGTCGCCCCCGGGACGCCGTTGGCCGTCCCCCTGGCCATCACCCTGGTCATGCTCGCCGGACTGGGGCAGTCGCTGCTCTTCGTGACAGTGATGACGGTCATCCAGACCGAGACGCCTGGAGAGATCCTGGGGCGGGTCTCCGGGGCCACCGACGCCGTGGTCATCGGCTCGCAACTGATCGCTTTCCCCATCGCCGGCGGTCTGGCCACGCTCATCGGCGCCGGGCCGGTCATGCTGGCGGCCGGCGTTCTTCTGACCATCTTCGGGCTGGCCTTCTGGGCCAGGATACCGCGGGACCGGAAAGAGCTTTCATCGGCCGAGCGGTCGGCAGGGGCTGCCAAAGCGGCCGCGAAGATAGACTGAGTCGGAGGTGCTGGGTCCGTGGATCTCATCGTCCGTTGGGCCTTGAACGCCCTGGCCCTCTTGGCCACCACCTACATCGTCCCGGGCATTCACGTCAAGGACTTCCTCGCCGCCCTCATCGCGGCGGCGGTCATCGGCATCGTCAATGCCACCATCCGTCCGGTCATCCTCTTCCTGACCATCCCCATCCGCCTACTGACCCTGGGGATCTTCACCCTCATCGTCAACGCCCTGCTCTTCTGGGCCATCTCGACCCTGCCCCTGGGGCTGTCGATCGACGGCTTCTGGGCGGCCTTTTGGGGGGCCATCGTCCTCTCCTTGATCAGCGGCCTCCTGACCTCGATCATCAAGCATCGCCGCTAGGCCCAAGACCGCCACTGGGCCCAAGACACAAAGCCCGGGAGGGAACCCGCAACGCCTCCAGCCAAACCAGTCAAGCTCATCGCCCTCGACCTCGACGGCACCGTCCTCAACCGCGACCTCCAGATCCACCCGACGACCATCTCCGCCCTGCGGGCGGCTTTGGACCGCGGCCGGTTGGCGACCATCGTCACCGGTCGCATGTTCGCCTCGGCCCGCGTCTACGCCCAGCGCCTCGGCCTCGGCGACATGCCCCTCGTCACCTACAACGGGGGCCTCATCCGGACGGCCGAATCCGAGAAGACCTATTTCCACCTTCCGGTCGACCTGGCTCCGGCGGCCGGGGTGGCCCGCTTGACCAAGGAACTCGACTACAGCCTGAACCTGTACGTTGACGACAAGCTGGTGGTCGAGGAGGTCAACGAGCGGGTCAGGCTGTACACGTCGATCGCCCTGGTCGAAGCCCAGGCCGTCGGGGATCTCTCGGCCTATCTGGCCGGCGATGAGGCCCATCGGCCGACCAAGATGCTCGTGGTCGACGACGAGGCGCGGATCGAAACCCTCAGGCAGGCGGTCGTCGCCGCCTACCCATCGGAGCTTTACACCGTCACCTCCTACCCATACTTCCTGGAGATGATGAACCCGGCCGTGTCCAAGAGCAAGGCCCTCGGGGCCCTATCGAAGCAGCTGGGGGTCGACCGTGACGAGATCCTGGCCATCGGTGATTCTTTCAACGACCTGGACATGCTGGAGTACGCGGGCCTCGGGGTGGCCATGGGGACCGCTCCCGAACCGGTGAAGGCCAGGGCCGACTACGTCACCGCGGGCACTGACGAGGGTGGCGTGGCCGCGGCCATCGAACGCTTCGTACTGGAGGGGCGGGCATGAGTGGAACGGCTATCCTCGATGACCGAGAGGCCATGGGGGCCCTGGACGAAGGCGGGATGCTCCGCCTCCTGTGGACCTATCCCGAGCAGTTCGACGAAGGGCGCCGGTTGGCCGCCGAATTCGACCTGGGGGTCCAGGTCCAGGGCCAGGGCCAGAGCCAGCTAAGAGAACTCGACGAGGTCCTCCTCCTGGGCACCGGCGGGGGGTCGGCCGCGGCCGGTAATCTCGTCGCCTCCTACCTCTTCGGCGACTTGCGGGTGCCCTTTCTCGTCCATCAGGGTTACAACATCCCCCGCTACGTGGACGAGCACACCCTCTGCTTCGTGGTCACCCACTCGGGCCAGACGGAGGAGACGCTCAGCGCCTACCAGCAGGCGGTCGACCGGCGGGCCAGGGTCATCGCCATCACTTCCGGCGGTACTCTGCGCGAGTGGTGTCGCCGGGAGCAGATTCCCGTCCTCGAGGTTCCGGGCGGCCTGATGCCGCGGGTCGCCTTGGGGTACCTGATGATCCCGATCCTGACCCTGCTTGACCGCCTGGGGCTGGTGGCTCCCAAGGGCCGCCAGATCCAGGAAGCCGTCGAGGTCATGGCGGCCATGCGCTCGGCCATCGGGCCGGACGCCCCGGCCGCGGTTAACGAGGCCAAACAGACCGCCGCCCGGCTGGTCGGGAAGATCCCCGTCATCTACGGACGGAGCGAGTTCAGCGAGGCCGTCGCCGCCCGGATGAAACGGCAGCTGGCGGAGAACGCCAAGCTGTTGTCCTTGGCCAACGCCGTGCCGGCCCTCCATCATGACGAGATCGTCGGCTGGGACTCGCCGCCCGAGGTGACCAAAGCTTTCGGGCTGGTCCTTCTGCGCGACGCCGACGAGTCTGAGAAGGTCCACCGCCGGATGGAGATCACCCGTGGCCTGCTCGAGCCGAGGGCCGGGTCGTTGTCCGAGGTCTGGGCCCGCGGGCAGGGCCGCCTGGCCCGTCTGCTGTCCCTCGTCTATGTGTGCGATTATGTCTCCGTCTACCTCGCCTTGGCCCTCGGGCGCGACCCCACGCCGGTGCGAATTATTGACCTCTTCAAAAGGGAAATGTCTGGAAAGTAGCGAACCTTGGTGAATGATGTCATCCAAGGACGCTCCACCGGGAGGAAGGATATGGCCGTAGACGGCGCGACGGTCCGCGTGACCACCGAGCACCTGCCCTTGCGGGGCATCGGGCAGGCCTCCGTCCTCTTGGGCGTGGACCTCGGTGGGAGCCACGTGACGGCCGCCCTGATCGATCAGTCCGGTCGCATTCTCCAACGCCGGCGGGCCCCGACGCTCGTCGAAAGCGGCCCCGACGCGATCATCAAGGGGATCGTCGACCTCCTCCGGGAGGTCATCTCGGCCTCCGGAGTGACCAAACGCGAGCTTTGCGGGATCGGCCTGGGCATTCCGGGGTTGATCGATTCGACCCTCGGGCTGTCCGTCTTCTCCCCCAACCTGTTCTGGCGAAATGTTCAGGTGGTCCGGCCGATCGAACGCGAGTTCAACCTGCCGACTTTCATCGACAACGACGTCCGCTGCGCCACCCTCGGTGAGGCCTGGTACGGCGCCGGGCGGGGGGTTTCGAGCCTGATCTGCATCACCATCGGCACCGGGATCGGCTCGGGGATCATGGTCGACGGCCAGTTGCTCCGCGGGGCGACCGAGAGCGCCGGGGAAATCGGCCATATGACCATCGAGAAGGACGGGCCGGTCTGCAACTGCGGCAATCGCGGATGCCTGGAGGCCTTGGCGTCGGGGCCGGCCATCGCCCGGCGGGCTCAGGAAGCCGTGAAAAACGGCGTTCAGACGGTCATGCTAAGCATGGTCGCCGGCCAGGTCGACCAGATCGACGCCGGCGTGGTCACCCAGGCAGCCCGCCAGGGCGACCCGGCGGCCTGGGAGATCGTCGAGCTCACCGCAATCTACCTCGGTATCGGGATCGCCAACTTCATCAACCTGATCAACCCGGAACTGGTCATCATCGGCGGGGGCGTGGCCCAAGCGGGTGAGTTGCTGCTGGCGCCGATGCGCCGGGTGGTGGGTCAACGGGCGATGAAGGTCCAAGCGGCGGCGGCCCGCATCGTCCCGGCCCGCCTGGGCGAGGACGCCGGGGTCATCGGTGCCGGCGCCCTGGTCCTCGAGCGGTTGGGCGAGGAGGGGCCCCGGGCCGAGTGAGAGCGTCACTGGGCCGTCGGCGATAGGCCGGCGGCCTTTTAGATGGAGAGGAGGAGGCCCTTGGAGCGTCGTTCAGTGGTCTGCTTCATCCGCGCGGGCGGCGACGCCCCCGCCTGGTTGCTGCTCCATCGGCGGCGGGCCCCCGACCTCGGCCGCTGGAACGCCCCCGGCGGGGCGATCGAGGCCGGCGAGGAACCGGTCGAGGCGGCCCGTCGGGAGGTCCGCGAAGAGACCGGGTTGGATCTCCCCCTCGGCCGGCTCCGGGAGCGCGCCCGGCTGACTCTGAATGGCTGGGATGGGAACCCCGAGACGGTCGAGCACATCTGGGTCTTCACGGCGGTGGCCGAGGATCGAGAAGGGGCCGCCGAGGGGGAGTCCCCATCCGGAGAAGGGCGTCTGGCCTGGGTCCCGGAGCCGGGGCTGCGCCGTCTGGCCTGGCCGGAGGACGTGCCGACCTACCTCGACCGCCTGTTCGATCCGACGGCCCCCGATTTCCTCGGGGAGTTCACCTATGATGACGCCGGTCGCCTGCTCGACGCGATCATCATGCCGGTCGACCGGCCTCGCCGAGATTCCGAGAAGGACGGTGAAACTCACCGCCATTGACCGGTGTTAATAGAGGGGGAAACGGGAGTGCTGGTCACCGTCACCGTCAACAGCTCGCTGGACACCGCCTACATCGTCCCCGGGATGGTCGTCGGGGAGATCAACCGGGTCCGTGAGAAGGCCGTCGTTGCCGGCGGCAAAGGCAACAACGTTGCTCGCGTCCTGAGAGAGCTCGGCTACCACGTCGTGGCTTCCGGCTTCGCCGGCGGTTCGCGCGGGGCCGCCATCCACCGAGGCCTCGAGGAGCAAGGGATCGCTACGGAGTTCGTCTGGACCGCCGCCGAGTCCCGGACCTGCCTGGCCATGATCGACCCGGTCTCGGAGGCGATCACCCAGATCCTCGAAGCCGGGGCCTCGATCGCCTCGGGCGAGCTGTTACGTCTCAAGCAGAAGCTCGGCGACTTGATGGCCCATTTCAACGAGAGCACGGCCGGAGGCACGACGGTCCCCGACTCCCCCCTGGCCGGTTCGTATCTGATCATGTCGGGTAGCCTCCCACCTGGCGTCCCGCCGGGGTTCTACGCCGAACTCATCCACTCGGCCCGGTCCCATCGATTTCTGGCGGCCCTCGACGCTAAGGGGGAACCACTGCGGCGAGGGCTACTGGCCAAGCCGGCCGTGGTCAAAGTCAACGCCGCCGAGGCGGCCGAGGCCCTCGGCCTGACCGAACGCCAGCCCGACCCGCTGACGCTGGCTGAACGATTGCGGGCGACGGCCGACTGCCAGCTGGCCGTGGTCACCGCCGGACGGGAGGGAGCCGCCGCCGTAGGCCGGCTGAGCAGCAGCTCCGGGCAGGATCCGGTGATCATCTCCAACTATATCAGGCCGCCCGAAGTCGGGCCGGTGGTCAGCCCGGTCGGCTCCGGCGACGCCTTCTTCGCCGGGCTCATCGGTGAGTTGTCGACCGGCCGGGACGTCATCGAGGCCCTCAAGACCGCGACGGCCTGCGGCGCGGCCAACGCCCTGACCCTCACGGCGGCCACCATCCGCAAGACGGATGCGGCCAAGATCCGCGAGGAGGTGCGGGTGGCATGAACCTTGGTGCGGATGGCGTAGACACCCGACCACGGTCGCCTTCCTCCGGGCTGAAGGTCATCGCCGCGCCCAATTCCTTCAAGGGCAGCCTTACCGCCACCGATGTGGCGGCGGCCATCGCCGAGGGCGCCCGTCGACTCGACCCGACCATCCTCTGCCGGCAGATCCCCCTCGCCGACGGGGGCGAAGGGACCGTCAGTGCCTTCCTCGGGGCCCTTGGGGGCTCACTGGTCACCCGGCGGGTGACCGGTCCCCTCGGTGATCCGGTCGAGGCCGCCTTCGGGATCCTCGACGACGGGGTGACCGCGGTCATCGAGATGGCCGCCGCGTCCGGGCTCGGACTGGTCGCGGGGGAACGGCGGGACCCACTCATCGCGACCACCTACGGCACGGGCGAACTGATCAAAGCGGCGATCGAACTTGGGCGCCGAAGGATCATCGTCGGGCTGGGTGGGAGCGCCACTGTGGACGGCGGCGCGGGAGCCGCCCAGGCCCTCGGAGCCAGGCTCCTCCATAGAAGCGGCCGCGAACTGCCGCCCGGCGGGGCCGCCCTGGCCGACCTCGACCGCATCGAGGCCGATCGCCTGGCCGAGCTGACCAAGGGCATCGAGGTCACGGTGGCCTCGGACGTCGACAATCCCCTCTGCGGCCCGAACGGGGCGGCTCCCGTTTTCGGACCGCAGAAGGGGGCGACGGCCGAGATGGTCACTACCCTCGACGCCGCCCTGGCCAACTTCGGCCGGGTCATCGCCCGGGACCTCGGGCGGCCGGTGACCGACCGGCCGGGGGCCGGAGCGGCCGGGGGATTCGGGGCCGGGTTGATGGGCTTCCTCGACGCCAAGCTGGTGTCCGGCATCGACCTCATCCTTGAAATGGTGGGCTTCGAGGCCCAACTAGCCTGGGCCGACCTGGTGATTACCGGCGAGGGCCGGGTCGACCGGCAGACGCTGCACGGGAAGGGACCATACGGGGTGGCCCGGGCGGCCACTGCCGCCGGGCGGTCCACGATCGTCCTGGCCGGGTCGGTCGGGCCCGGGGCCTCCGACCTCGAAAGGGGAGCCCGAGCCGTGGTCCTGCCCATCGTCGACCGACCGATGCCGCTCGAGGCGGCCATGGAGGAAGGGGTGGCCCTCGTGGCCGCGGCCGTCGAGCGGGGTCTGAGGCTCTTCCTGATGGGCCGAGACTCTGACCACCCCGGTACGTAGAAGAAGAAGGAGTGCTGTAGAATGCGTAAACTATACCGTTCGCGTCGGGACCGGGTCGTCTCCGGAGTGTGCGGCGGGCTGGCCGACTACTTCGGGGTCGACGTTACCGTCATCCGGCTTCTGTGGGCCATCGCCGTATTCGCCGCCGGTACCGGGGTGGTCGCCTACATCGTCGCCATCCTGATCATCCCGTTGGAGCCCTGTGGTCACGACCAGTCCGGGCCGACCCAGGAGCCGAGGCCCTGACCCCGCTGATCGACTGCCGTAAATCGATGCCGCCCCGCGGCCTGTCCCCCGGGCGGCGTCCAAAAGGAGTGCTGATGGATGCACAGACTATATCGTTCACGCCATGAGCGGGTCATCGCCGGCGTGTGCGGCGGGCTTGCCGAGTACTTCCGGGTCGACGTTACCGTCATCCGGCTCTTGTGGGCCGTCGCCGTCTTCGCCGCCGGAACCGGCGTCATCGCCTACATCGTGGCCGTCCTGATCATCCCGGAGGAACCCTACGGATACAACGGCGGCTATAGCTCGAGCGGCGGCCCGGGGAGCGGGCCGACTGGGCCGACCGGGACGAGCGGGACCGGGACCGACGCCGGATCCGGCGCGGCCGGGCCGACTGGTTCGAGCAGCCCTTCCGGACCCGCCCGGGTCAATGGGAGCCGCTGGCCCCACAGCACCGGTAACCCTTCCGCCGTCTTCGGTTGGATCCTCCTCGGGCTCGGCCTGGTCTTCCTGGTCCGCAACTTCCTCCCCTGGATCGGCTGGGGTTGGTTCTGGCCCTTGGCTCTGGTCGCCTTCGGTCTGGTCATCCTGGTCAACTCGCTGAGGGGAGAGCACAAGTGAACCGCTATCTCGGCGGGGTCGTCAACGGCCTGCTCGTCGTGGCCATCGGGGTCATCCTGCTCCTCAACAACCTCGGTTTGATCAGCGTCGACCTGTGGACGCTGGTCACCCAGTACTGGCCGCTCCTCCTGATCCTGGCCGGGCTGAACATCATCTTCTTCGGACGCAGCTATATCGGGTTAGGCGTGTTCATCCTGGTCATCATGGTG